>JAVFAE010000023.1:0-14864 GCA_034002605.1 Weeksellaceae bacterium
TTCGGCTAACTCCCGATTGGTTTCGCCCAATTGATAAAGATCGGTATGCGCGCTTCAAATGAATGTTATATAGTATTTTTTTTCTTTTTGAACTTCTGATTTTTTATATGAATTCAAATAAAATAAAGGTCGAAATTCTAATTTATATTTTATTGCATCCGATGGTTCAAAAGTGATTTTTCTGTCAAAAAACGGAAGAAGTTTCAACATTCTCGGATATTCATTCATTGCATCATAAGCATAAAAAATCATTTGAGTTTGAGGAAATTCTTTTTTGAATTTTTCAAGAAAAAAAAATGGAACTGTTTCTCCTTTTATCAGTAAAAAATAGTCGTATTTTTTATTTTGGATTTGCTTTAAAATTAATTGATAATACGAATTAATTCTTTTTTGATACATTTTTGGATTTACACGAATAATTCCTTTTGTCCAAACGGAATTGGAAGGTCGTTCATCGAAATAATCAACTTGTGCGCCTAATTTTTCCAATTGTTGTGTGATGGCATTTTCATAATGAAAAAACCGAGCAGAGAGAAAAAGTATTTTTTTATTTTTGAAAATCATGACTTCAATAAAAGACCTTTTTTGCTCATTTCATCCAAAGATTTTTGAAAATTAAGCGATTCTAATTTTTGTTCTTTTGCCCAATTCACAAACTTTTTTATTCCTTCTTCAAAGCTTATTTTCGCTTCAAAATTCAGTACATCTTTCATTTTTGTCAAATCTGCCACATTGTAACGAATATCGCCCAAACGAAAATCTCCGGAAATTTCAACCGATGTTTGAGTTTCAAAAGCTTTTACCAATTGCTGAGCAACTTCCAAAACCGTAGTCGGAATTCCGGTTCCGACATTGATGATTTGTCCATTGGTCTTTTCGGTTTCCATAGTACGTTTACAAACTTCCACCACATCACTGACTTCTATAAAATCACGACTTGGGCGGCCGTCTTCAAAAATATTAATCGCTTCCTGATGGCGAATTTGATTGGAAAAAATAGAAATGATTCCTGTATAAGGATTTTTCATGGATTGACCTGCTCCATATACATTTTGAAAACGCAAAATCACATATTTTTTTCCGGCTAAATCTGCCGCTTGCTTCAAAATATCTTCTTGTTGTAACTTTGTGGTTCCGTAAATTGAAATCGGATGAACTTTAGAATTTTCGTCGGTTGGAAGAGCTTTTAGTATTTTCAGATTTTCATCCACTACATCAAAAATTCCTTTTTGCATATTCTCAGCCAATCGAGAAGTTGGAAAACTAATTTCACCATCTGAATTTTCATATTTTCCTTCACCGTAAACCGCTCGGGATGAAGCTAAAATAATTTTTTTTACGGAATTGGGTTCATTGAGCAAAACGTCCATCATCAAAGCAGTTCCGTAAGTATTTACTCTCACATAACGTTCAATTTCATACATAGACTGACCGGTTCCGGTTTCAGCAGCAAAATGAAAAATAATATCTTGATTTTCAATTGATTTTATCCAACTTTTACGTTCACAAATATCAGCTTTTATAAAATTTACTTTTCCAATCAAACTTTGATAAAGCGGAGAATCTTTTTCCGGATTTTTTCCATGAATTTGAGGAGAAAGATTATCCAAAATCGTTACTTGATAACCGCTTTCAACTAATTTTAATGCTAAATTACTTCCGATAAATCCTGCTCCGCCGGTAATGAGTATATTTTTCATGTTTTCAGTCTTCAATTTTTTCCCATTTTTGAGTTGATTCGTTGTATTTTTTTATAATTTTTGCAGGAGAACCCACAATAACACAATAATCCGGGAATTCACCGCGAACAACTGAATTTGCTCCAACTATGCACTGTTTTCCTAAAATAGTTCCTGCCATAATAGCCGTTCCCATTCCAATGAAACAGTTTTCGCCGATTTTGGTTTTTTTTACCAAATAATTTTGATTGACAACTGCTTTTCCTATTTCCTGATAATCGTGGTCAATGTTGGTGATAAAACTATTTGCCAAAATCAAGGTTTTGGAACCGATTTCTAATTTTTCTGCGGAGGTAATGTGAACATTTTGAGAAATAACCACATCATCGCCAATATGAATACTTCCATTTTGATGAGTTTCCATACGTAAATTTGGGAAAATCCGTACTTTTTTTCCAATGAAAATCCGTCGGGTTCCCATCAAATATAAAGGTTTTCCCATATAAGAAGGCCAACCGAATTTTCCGAAAAACGGTGTGTAAATAAGAACTCTGATTGCCCAAAATAATTTATAAATCATCGGTTTGCTCTGATTATTCGTGCGACATATTTTAATTTTGAAAAAAGAAAATAAAATCCATATTCAACAACGGAAATTCGTTTATTCTGATACATTTCTCGTATATTTTTTTGAATTCCTTTTTCCATTTCTTTCAGATTTGCTGATAATCCGGATTCACCAAACGAACGTTTTCCACTGCCTGTCAAAACCAAATCTTCTGCTAAAATAACCATATTATTTTTTTGTGTTACTCTCATCCAGTAATTTGCATCTTCTGAATAGTTTTGATTTTCATCAAAAAAACCGGTATTTTTTATTACTTTTCGTTTAAATATAGCAGTAGAAGTCTGACCTTCAATCCGTAACAATAATTTATGTAAAGTGATTTTAGCTAAATTATTTTTATTCACTTTATAAGGAAACCGAATTTTTTCTCCGTTTCGTAAAGCAACAATAAAATCTACTTTTTCATTTTGGAGAATTTTCATTTGTTTTTCTGTTTTTTCGGGCAACCATTCATCATCTGCATCCAAAAAAGCAATGTACTCTCCTTTTGCTACTTTTAAACCTTTATTCCGTGCAGAAGAAACTCCCTGATTGGTTTGATGAATCAATTCTATTTTCCATTCCGGGTTTTCTTTTTTGAATTTTTCTACGCAATCTACACTTTTATCAATTGAACCATCATTGACAACCAAAATTTCAAAATCATCTTTATAAGTCTGATTTTTAATTGAATTTAACGCATTTAAAATCGTTTTTTCTGCGTTGTACATTGGGATTATCACTGAAATCATTTTTTTATGATTTAATTCAAAGATAGTATTAATTCATCTTATGTCTGTTTTTTCACAAGAATAAAGTTTATTTTTTTGCTTTTTCAATTACAATGAATAAAAAATCCTTTTCAACAACTTAAACTGCTGAAAAGGATTTTAAAGAAAGACTTAAACTGTATATTATTTTAAATCATACGAATAAATAGTATTGTTATTAGCTTTATAATACAAATAACCTCCTAATTCATCTACCTCATAATCAGGCTTTTTATCCTTCAACATAATTTCTTTTTCTTTAGTTCCCGAATCTTTATTGATTTTCACAAGTCCAACTTCTCCGCTGTCTAATTTAGTCAGAATAAACTGTGCATTTTCAGTTGCTGCAGTTGCTTTAAAACGCTTGGTCATCTCGGCAAAAGAAGCTCCTGCTACATTGGCGAAGGCATCTCCCAATTGTCTATAACTTTCTCCCATTGAAGTATAATCACCTAAACGGTAATATCCTCCTCCGCTATAAGAAACTTGTCTATGTCGCTCTGCTGCCATATAAGAACTCGCTGAAGCAGTAGCAGAAACTACGGTTAAAGTTCCCATCAGTATAGCACCGGCAGCACTTTTTCCCGGTGGTTTATAATATTCATGAAATTTTTGAGAGCCATCAAAATTAAGCATTAGTATATTCTGATCGGAAGTTAAAAGAATTCCTTCATCTCTCACAAGAAGTGTGTTCGGGTATTCTTTTCCTTGAAATTTGTATTTTGCCAATGTGTTTATTTCTCCTGAATTTTCATCAATTGCTATAATTTCCTCTCCCGTACTGATTAAATAGCGTTTGTTTTTAGAATCATAATCACTTGTTACCGATTTAGCTCTCTTGTATTTCAACTCTTTGTTCCAAATTGATTCTCCTGTATTTAAATTCACAATATTACAGTCAGAATCGGTAATGTAAATCATTCCTTTCGGTGTCATTGCCATAGTATGAATATTTGCACCTGTTTTCATTGGTTTTTTGAATAAAGGCACTCCATCAAAAGAAACTTTATTGATTCCTCCGTCATATAATCCAAATAAAATTCCATCATCCATAATATAGAAATGCTGTACATAACCTTTAGTTTTTGGTGCTTTTTCCCATAAATCAGAACCATCTTTAGCACTTAAAAAGGCAATTTTAGATTCCGATGCGCCCGAAGTCAATTTTCCCAGACCACTTTTTCCGGAATTATCCACATCACTCACACAAGCCAATCCATTAGGAAGAATTTCAAAACGAGTAACTGTCCCTTTGATTTTACGTTCCTTATTCCATAATTTTTGTCCTGAACTACTTACTTTATGAATACGTGTATTTCCATTTTTATCTTCAAAAGCATAGATTTCTTTTCCTGTTTCGTCGGCTGTTATCCATGAAATTTTATCTACATCTTTATTTTCCCAAACGACTGTTCCTTTGTCGATATCAAGTCTCAAAAGACTTTTATCGGTTCCAACCAAAAGACCTCCGTCAATAATGACAGGTGTAGTCATAAATTGTGTTCCCATACTATTTTTGAAAGGAACAATTCCTACTTCTTTCCCATCAAGCAAATCATAAACACCTACTGCTACTCCTTTTTCTTTATGCATTCCTGAAATTACAAGTTTATTTTCAGGAAGCATAATATCTGCTCTGTAAGCGAATTTCCAGTTATTTTCTTCGGTAGCAAATAATTTTTTACCTGATATATAATCAATAACTGTTTTTTTTGAGTTAAAGATTCCTCCTTCGTGAATTATCACATAAGGAGACATCGGAATAAAATCCAATTCTTCCGGTTTTATCTTTCCGTAATCTTTAAAATTAAAATGAGCTGCATTAGCTCCGGGTTTTATACCGGTAAGTCCTCCCGAACTTGCTACAACCAAAACTCCTGCATCAGTGAGTTTCATAAAACTGATTTTCCCTCCCACATCATACGAATGTTGAGGTGTTTCTGCCTTTTGAGCAAAAAGTAAACCTGCTACAAAAAGCATTACTAAAGTTATTTTATTGAATTTCATAATTTAAGTTATTTTGACCAAATTTGAGGTTTTAAGATTAGTATTTCAATACGGCATTTGTCGTATTTTTAGCTCGATTTTATTGAATCAAAAAAATAGTCCATACTATCTCTTATTATTCTTTGCTTTAATTTAGTTTAACAAGCAGTATGCGTTGCAAAACTTAAAATACAAAATACATTTTAACTAATTTCTTTTGTAAGTTTGTAGGCAACTATTTTTCAGTAAATGAACAAATCTTTTTTCCATAAAATATTATTTTTCAAACTTCCAATTGCTAAAATAGCAGGGCTTAAGTTATATTCTTATAATGAAAGTCAAGCACAGATTTCCGTAAAACTCAGTTGGTTGAATCAAAATCCGTTTAAAAGTATGTTTTGGGCAGTTCAAGGAATGGCTGCCGAACTTTCAACCGGTGTTTTATGTATGATGAAAATTAAAAATTCTAATCAAAAAATTTCTATGTTAGTCGTTGCCATGCAGGCAAATTTTACCAAGAAAGCGGTTGGAAAAATTATTTTCAAATGTGAACAGGGAAAAGAATTAGATGAAATTTTAGAAAAAGTCATAACAACTAAAGAAAGTCAAACTTTAACAATGAAAAGCATTGGAACGGATGAAAAAGGAGATTGCGTATCCGAATTCTTTTTCACGTGGAGTTTCAAAGTAAAATCTTAGTTGGTATTTACGTTTTATTCTTTATGATTCCTTAGCTTTGAAGCCAATTTATGGAAGCAACAGTAAACGAAAACGGAAAAATTCAAAAGCCTCAATGGTTAAGGGTAAAGCTACCAACCGGAGCAAATTATCGGAAATTACGAGGTTTGGTTGATAAATACAAACTGAACACTATCTGTCAAAGTGGAAGTTGTCCGAATATGGGCGAATGTTGGGGAGCCGGAACCGCTACTTTTATGATTTTAGGAAATATCTGCACTCGTTCCTGTGGTTTTTGTGGAGTCAAAACCGGTCGTCCTGAACAAGTTGATTGGGAAGAACCTGAAAAAGTTGCAAAATCCATTAAGCAAATGCAAATTAAACATGCTGTTTTAACATCAGTCGATCGGGATGATTTGAAAGATATGGGTTCCATTATTTGGTCAGAAACTATTGGTGCAGTTCGCCGGATTTCTCCCGGAACAACGATGGAAACTTTAATTCCTGATTTTCAAGGGCAGCCCAAAATGCTCGACCGAATTTTAGATGCAGCTCCTGAAGTGATTTCACACAATATGGAAACAGTAAAAAGGCTGACACGTGCTGTCCGGATTCAAGCTCGCTATGAACGAAGTTTGGATGTTCTCCGTTATTTAAAAGAAAAAGGACAACCCAGAACTAAAACCGGGATTATGCTCGGATTTGGTGAAAGTAAAGAAGAAGTTTTTGAAACCATTCAGGATATTGCAGAAGCACAAGTTGATGTGATTACCATCGGGCAATATTTGCAACCTTCTAAACGTCATTTACCGGTGAAAGAATTCATCAGTCCGGAATTATTTAAAGAATATGAAGAATTTGCTAAACAATTCAATTTCAGACATATTGAAAGTGGTCCTTTGGTGCGTTCATCTTATCATGCCGAAAAACATATTTTATAACCTAAATTTTTATTGTCGGATTTTATTCCTCAAAAAAAGATTTTTCCAAAGCATTATTATCGGCATTTTCTATTGAAAAATCACCGATTTTCGTTCTACGAAGTACCGTAAGATAAGCACCGGAGTTTAATTTTTTTCCAAAATCATGGGCTAAAGAACGAATGTAAGTTCCCTTTCCACACTGAACTTCAAAATCTACAAAAGGCATTTCAATTTTTGTAATTTTAAAATAGTCTATTAAAATCCGACGAGGATTTAATTCCACTTCTTTTCCGGCACGAGCCAGTTCATATAAACGTTTTCCATCTACTTTTACTGCAGAATGAATTGGTGGAAATTGGTCAATTTCTCCAATAAATTGCTCTGTCGTTTTATGAAGTAATTCTTCGGTTATATGATGAATTGGAAAAAATTCATTTTCATCTGATTCCGTATCGTAAGTCGGAGTAGTTGCACCCAATTTGATAGTTCCCGTATAAACTTTGGATTTTGCTTGGATTTCATCAATTTTTTTAGTCATTTTTCCGGTACAAACAATGAGTAAACCACTTGCTTTTGGGTCTAAAGTTCCAGCATGACCGACTTTGATTTTCTTTAAATTATACGATTTTCGGATGTTCCATCGAATTTTATTCACCACATCAAAAGAAGTCCAATCCAATGGTTTGTCAATCAAAAAAGTTTTTCCTTCTTGAATTTCTTCCAAACTAATCATTTGTCATAACACTTTGATTATAACTAATTTGAGATTCTTCTGTTATTGTGTTTTTGGGATTGTTCCAAAAATAAATCAATAATACAATTCCAATAATTATCCGGTACCAACCCCAAACTTTGAATCCAAATTTCGTTAAAAAAGCAATGAATGATTTAATGGCAATCATAGCAACAAAAAAAGCAATTAAATTTCCAATTAAAAACAGAAAAATATGCTGTTGATCTTGTAAAATCATTTCATACCCTTTCATTTCATTAGCGGTTTCTTTTCCCCAAGTTTTGATGAAAACAGAATAAACCGTTACGGCAGCCATAGTTGGAACTGCAAGAAAAAATGAAAATTCAGCGGCTGCTTTCCGGCTTAAACCTTGTGTCATTCCGCCAATAATTGAAGCTGCAGAACGGCTTGTTCCGGGCATCATTGCCAAACATTGCCAAAAACCGATAATGAAAGCTTTTTTGGGGCTGATTTCTTTTTCGTCTAAAACTTTTGGGTTTTTAAACCATTTATCTACAAAAATCAAAATAACTCCTCCTATTATCAAAACAGATGAAATTGCTATTTGATTTCCTAAAACCGATTCGATGGCATCGTCAAATAAATAACCCAAAACTAAAGCCGGAATAACGGCTATGATTAATTTGATATAAAAATTGAAATTTGAAAAATTAAAAAATTTCTTCCAATACAAAACTACAACAGACAGAATAGCACCAAATTGAATGGAAACTTGAAACATTTTCAGGAATTCACCTTCGGGCATTCCCATCAATGCAGCAATAAATCCCATGTGAGCTGTGGAAGAAATTGGTAAATATTCTGTCAAACCTTCGATTATAGCGATAATAATCGCTTCAAGTGTATTCATTATTCTTATTTAGAGGTATTCGGATTTAACAAAATAGCATAGATTTCGATTACAAAACCGGTTAAAATCACAAACGGAGCCAATCGGGTTCTTCGCCATGAAAAAATATCTTCATTCCAATAATTTCGGTCAAGAACACCATCAGGACGTGTGTTGGCATCGGCGCCAATCATCAGGAAAAAACCTAATAAAATTACGGCTAAACCGATTCCCATGAAGATATAGTTTTTTTTCGTAAAAAGAAATCCGGATTTTGTATCTGTGGACATTATTTTATTCATTTTTAGATTAATAAAGTTGGTCGGAACGTAATCTCAAATACCTCCAAGTTGCAATTCCTGTGCTGATTAATGCAATGAAAACACCTATTATGACCAAAATTCCCATTAAAATATAAAAATCATCGTGCCACCAAGGTAAATTAATGACTTCAGCGAAATAATACCAAAGTGCTCCTAAAATCAAAATAGCTAAAACTGCTCCTAAAAAACCTAAAAAAGCACTTTGAAGAAGAAAAGGTTTGATGATAAAACGCCGCCTTGCTCCCACTAACTGCATGGTTTTGATACTGAAACGTTTGGCATAAATCCGTAAACGAATGGAATTATTAATTAAAATCATAGCGATAACCAGAAAAATTCCTGCCAAAACCATTAGCCAAAATCGAATCTTATCGATATTGTTATAAACGGTTGTCATCAATTCATCATCGTTTAATACATCGCTAATAATTGGGTTGGAAGCTATAATTTTTTTAATACTGTCCACTTTATCCGGTTCAACATAATCGGATTGAAGTGTAATGAGAACCGAAGCCGGAAAAATATTGGCTTCAAAAACAGCATTATCATCAATTCCTAACTCATTTCGGGCAATATCGGATGCTCTTTCTTTTGAAATATATTGTGTTGTTTTAACAAAATCATGTTTTTTAAGAGAATCAATATATTCCTGTTGGCGTGCCAATTCTTTATCTTGTTGTTTGGGGTCGTATTCATCATTAAAATAAGCTTCTAACTTCAATTGTTCCTTTATATAATCTGCGTAATTCTGTGCATTTACGAGAATTAGACCAAATAATCCCACAAGAAAAAGCACCAATGAAATACTGATTACGACTGTGATGTTGGAAGAACGAAGCCGTCCCTGATTGAATTTATCCCTTTGTTTTGACATTCATTTTGAATTTGTGGCTAAGGTATAAAAAAACTTAATTGTGAAATTGAATTTGGAAAACAGAGTTATCAAAGTTTTATTAAAAGATAAGTAGGCTTAACAAAAAAGACTTTTTATCGGATTTTAGTTTTACATTTGTTTTTAAAAGTTTTTGATTATGAGAAAAGTTGCACAACTATTGATTTTGATTGTTTTAGCGATTTTAATTATCCCATTTTTCTTGCCGAAAAGTATAGATGTAAGTATAGAAAAAGAATTTAATGTTAGTTCAAAAATACTGTTTGAAAATTTTAATAATCTGAATGAGTTTTCAAAATGGGAACCTTGGAGTGCTGAATTTCCGGATGCTGCAAAAGAATTTTTTGCTCCTTATCAAGGAAAAAATGCCGGTTATAATTGGTTTTCAGAATCAAAATATGGAAAAATAATCATAAGCCACTCCACTCCTTCTCAACATATTGAATTTATGGTGAAAGGAAATGATTTAGGTGAAGAATCCAGAATGACAGTAGATTTTCAGGAAGAAAATAAAGGAAAAACAAAGGTGAAATGGTCTGTTTTCAGTGATGAAATGAGCTATTTCTCACGGTATTACATTTATTTCACAAAAGAAAAATTAATTACCAAACTGAATGAAGGATTTGAACGTTTGGAAATGAGTTTTGAACCCAAAGTAATCACACCGGAATCGTCACGTCCCTCAGCTAAAATAATAAAAGAACATTTTGATGGATTGAAATTGGTTGCTGTTTTAAATTCAACTTCTTTGGACAATGAAGAAATAAAAACGGCAACAGAAGAATCTTTTGGTTTCATTTACAGTTATTTAGTAGATTATTTAAAACTCCCATCGGCTTCTGTTTCTAATCCGGTGAATTATGTAGAATCGGTAAATCTCGCGTTAAAAAGAACTAAGTTTTACAGCGGTTATCCTTTAAGCGAATCCATTCAGTTGGATGAAAAAATGCAGTTGATTTCCATTCCGGCATCTGATGTTTTGGTTTCTATCCACGAAGGAAAACAAGAAGATATTTCGCAAACTTTGAATAAAATGAAAGATTACGCAAAAGAAAATAATTTAAAATTAAAAAATATACATTGGGAAGAATACGTTGGTGGAAAAGAAACTAAACGCATAAAAATTTATATTCCTATTCGGTAAGTTTTAAAATCAGATGAATCTGGAATTAGGTGCTCAAAATTAGCAATACAATACAATAAAACAAAAAGTATAACTAATTGGTTTTCATTAGAAATTGAAATAAAAATAAAACCTTATTTTTGATAGATGTAAAATAGTAATACGCACGGATTGTAAATTTATGCAATCGGGTTTATCCTATCACTAACTTTGATACACTACCCATTTCTTAACATTTAATTAGTTAAGTTTTTCCTTTTAAGAAAAATAAACTCTTTATTATTCTTTATAATTATTAATGTATCATTATTTTTCCCGATGGCGCGGATTTGTAATCCGTGCCTGTAATGCATCAAACTTAACGATACAATAAAACAAAAAAATCCCATCGAGTTCAAAACTGACAGGACTTTTTTGTTTTTATTTTCAATTGGAATTAATCCAATACTTCCATATCAAAATAAAGCGTTGCATTAGGTGGAACAACCCCTCCTGCTCCTTGTGCTCCGTATCCTAATTCCGGCGGAATAATCAAGAAAACTTTTGAGCCTTTTTTGAATAATGTCAAAGCTTCCATCCATCCTTGAATTAAATTCGTTACGCCTACTTGTGCTGTTAAAGGTTGATTTCTGTCGTAAGAAGAATCTAATTTTTCACCGTCGTTTAAACGCAATGTATAGTGAATATTTAGTACCTCACCTTCCTTAGGTAAATCACCAGAACCTTCTTTTTCAATATAATACATTAAACCGGAAGCTGTTTTACTTGCTTTGGCTGTCAGGTCTTTTTGACGCTGAACTTCTTGAGCTTTAGCCGCTTCTTCTTTTTTATTTATCTCATTTAATTTAGCCTGATGAGCTGCTTTTGCTTTTTCAAACTCTTGTCCGCCATTGTAATTTTTGTATTTATCTCCTTTTTTGATGATATAAACATGTTGAATTACAATATCTTCTTTCGGACGGTCTTGTGCTCCTTTTTCTACATTAGCAATAACATCAATCACATTCAGGCCTTGAACTACTTGTCCAAAAACAGTATGCTTACCGTCTAACCAAGGAGTAGGAACTTCTGTAATAAAAAACTGACTTCCGTTTGTATTCGGTCCTGAATTTGCCATAGAAAGGATTCCTTTTTTATCATGTTTTCTATCCGAAAAGAATTCATCTTCAAAATTATAGCCCGGACCTCCGGTTCCTTTCCCGTCCGGATCCCCCCCTTGAATCATAAAATCTTTGATGACTCTGTGGAAAATTATTCCATCGTAATACGGTGTTCCCAATGGTTTGGCTTTGTTTTCTTTACTTCCTTCTGCCAGTCCGACAAAATTAGCTACGGTAAGCGGAGCTTCTTCGGCAAATAATTCGATGGTCATTACACCTTTGTTGGTTTCCATTTGGGCATAAATCCCATCTTTTAAACTGTTAAATTCTTCTTTACTCATTGATTCGGGTATTTTTACTGTGGCGCAACTGCTTAACAATGTTGCTGCCCCTAAGATTACTATTAATTTTTTCATTTTATTTCTTTATATCTATAATTTTCACATTAAAAATCAAAGGTACATAGCCTCCTACTTTATTTCTGTCACCGTACCCCCCATAAGCTAAAAAAGACGGATAAAGAGCGGTAGCCGAATCTCCTTCTTCGATTAGCTGCAAAGTAGTATGTAAACCGCGCGGTAAATGGGTTTTCCCTAAATAAATCTGTTGTACTCCTATTTCTTCTTTTGAATATACTGTATTTCCATCAAAATCGGACACTTCGTATTCAAATTTGATATAATCACCGGATTTTGCCATGGATTCACTTGCTTTTCCTGAATTGGAAATCCAAAATCCATAAGAAGTTTGAGTAAAATCCTGTCCGGAAGTTTCAATGTAATCTTCTATTAATTCAGTATCTTCTTCCAAAATTTGTTTATTATAATTTTGTGAAAGCTCCATGAATTTCCCTCTTTCATTTTCATAATTCACCGGATACTGAATTACTTTGTTTTTACAAGAAGCGAAAACGAGCAGAATTGTAATTACTATTATTTTTTTCAAAATTCGTTGGGTATTTTTTAAATTATTGTGTGTTGTAATTCTTCTTTATATTCCTGAATAATTGTTTCAAATTTCCGGATAGTTTCTTCCATAGTCAAATCCGATCTTCCTCCGGCTGCATTGATATGTCCTCCTCCGTTAAAATGTTTTCGGGCAAATGAATTTACATCGAAATCTCCTTTAGAACGAAACGAAATTTTTATAAAATCATTTTGTTGGTCTTCAATAAAAATAACCGAAAAAACAAATCCGGCAATTCCCAAACCATAATTAACAAAGCCTTCTGTGTCTCCTTTTTGAGAACTGTATTCCAATTGCTGTGTGCGTGTTAAATACATATAAGCCGTCCTAAATTCCGGCAAAGTTTCTAATGAGCCCAAACACAAACTTAACAATTTTAAACGCCCTTCGGATTGGGTATCGTAAACATTATTATAAATTTTATCGACTTCAATTCCTTTTTCCAATAGTTCTGCTACAAGCCGATGTGTTCTGGCACCGGTATTTTTAAACCGAAAATTCCCGGTATCCGTCATAATTCCGGTATAAATACATTCAGCAATAGATGTATCGATACAATCCAAGTCATCCATGGCTTCTATAAAATCATATACCATTTGGCAAGTTGCCGGAACAGAAGTATCGGAATACATAAAATCAAAGGTTTCGGGTTCCTGATGATGGTCAATCATAATTTTCAATGCCTTAGAAGCTTGCACCCATTCTCCTAATTCTTCAATTCGTGCCAGACAATTAAAATCCAAAATAAAAATTAATTCTGCATTTTCAATCATTCGTCGTGCTTTTCCCGGATTGTATTCTGTAATGAAAATTGATTTGGCTCCTTCCATCCATTTCAAAAATTTCGGAAAATCATTGGGCGAAACCACATCGCATTGATGCCCCAATTTTGTTAAATAATGGAACATTGCCAAAACCGAACCAATAGCGTCTCCATCAGGATTCCGGTGAGGAATGATTGTGATTTTTTTAGGCTTACTGAGCAATGCTTGTAATTCTTCAAAATTATTCATCTTCATAGTCTGCGAATATAAACCATATCATAGGAATGACAAAATTATTTAAAATCCATTCCAATTGTAACATTTTTCTCGGAACGGACACTTATTAATCAAATGTTCAGAATATGAAAAAATATATGCTTTTTTTATCCTTCGTTTGGATAGGCTTTTTATCCAAAGCACAAGAAAATCAATATTTGGAGGTGGATTATCAAATGGAAATGAAATTGGATTTGGAACAAATCATGTCAAATGTACCGTCAGAATGGCGTGCTGCAGTAGAAGAACCACTCCGACAAGAAATAAACAAAGGGATTTTTATTGATTACAAATTAAAAACCAACGGACGGGAATCGGAATATAAAATGCAGGAAAAAATCAATAATGACCAAAGCCCTGCCGGAATGATACTTTCACAAGTTAGTTCCATGGACAAAGAACCTTTGTACAAAAACATTACAGAACAGTATTACATCAAACCTTATGATATTGGAAAAGTTTATTTAATGAAAGATTCCCTTCAGAATTTCAATTGGAAAATCAGTCGAGAAAAAACTCAAATTGCAGGTTTTGATACTTACAAAGCAAGTGGCACTCTCAATGATTCTATTCAAGTTACAGCTTGGTACACTCCTAAAATCAACATAAAAGACGGCCCTGATCGTATATGGGGATTGCCGGGGTTAATCTTAAAAACAGAATTCGAAATGAATCAAGTTCAGCTTATTATTACCGCTACTTCCATCACAACACGAGATCAGGAAATTAAAATTTCAAAACCAACAAAAGGAACGGTTTTGACTGAGAAAGAGTTTTATGAGGAAATGCGGATTCTACAAGAAAAACAGAAAGAAATGTACGGAGGCGGAGTCAGTACTGATTGATTCTTTTAAAAAAGACACAAAAATCAAGACGCAAGGCTATTTGTCTTAACACAAAAAAAGTAAAAAGTCAAGGCAATTTCTGAATGCTTTGGTGAAGATATCATGGGCTTATTACAGGCACAAATTGTAAATCTGTGCTATCGGGTGTGTTTTAGCTCAAGTTATTTCCCTAAAATAAGGACAAGACACACTTTTCTAAAAACACTCTTTTACAGTTTCAATAAAATGTGCTTGAATGTGCGGTTGGCTTTTACACTGAGCGATAACGGCTGGCAGCTTGGCGAAGTGGCGGTAAATCGAAGACGAAAGTTTCGATTTAGACGACACGTAGCAAAAGCCAATTTCTATT
>JAVFAE010000024.1:0-8654 GCA_034002605.1 Weeksellaceae bacterium
GTTTTATTTTAAAAAGAGCAGAAAGGCGTTCGATATCTTTTTGAGTAAAAAGCGGTCCGGTTGTTTTACAACAATTGGCACAAGAAAGACAATCAATTCGCTGAAAAACTTCTTCATGAATTTCCTGTATTTTCCGGTCAAAATCCTTAGGTGGTTTTTGTTTGATTTTAGCCAAGAATTTTTTGTGTTCTGCTTGCTGTGTTCTGGCTTTTTGTTTATAATTTTCTAAATCCATTCCTTAAATAGTCGTAAAAGCCATCATTATTACAAATTAAAGTGCTTTAATTCTTCTTCAACTCTTCCACACTGCTCACACCGCGTAAATTGCAAAATTCATTAATTACTGCATGATGCGAAACGGTTTTATCTTTGAAATAATGAACAAAATATTCTTTTTCTTTTTCGGTGGCTTCCAATTGATTTAAAATATTCAATAAGTGCATTTTCATGTGCCCCTGCTGAATTCCGGTGGTAACAAGTGAGCGAAGCGCAGCGAAATTTTGAGCCAATCCGCCTACGGCAACAATTCCCATTAGTTTTTCAGCATTTGGATTTCCTAACACCTCTAAAGCAAGCTTCACCAAAGGGTGTAAGGAAGTCAAACCTCCAACTGTTCCCAAAGAAATAGGTAAATCAAGCCAAAAATGAAAAATTCCGTCTTTTACTTCACAATGTGTTAAACTGCTATATTTTCCCGAACGGGAAGCATAAGCATGCGCACAAGCTTCTACCGCTCTAAAATCATTTCCGGTTGCAATGACCACTGCATCGACTCCATTCATGATTCCTTTGTTATGTGTAACCGCACGATACGGTTCAGTTTCTGCAATCCGAACGGCACGGGTAAATTTCTCAACAAATTCTTCTGCACTTACCGTTCCTTCGGTTAATTCTTCTATTTTGCAACTTACTTCAGCCCGAACAATACACTCCGGCGTATAATTGGATAAAATACACATCACAATTTGAAGAGAATCTTTTTCGGAATCAGTAAAAATTGAACTTTCCTGAATTTCATATTTTAAGGTCTCGGCAAATTGCTCCAAACAAGAATTAATGAAATTGGCTCCCATAGAATCCACAGTATCAAACTCAGCATGAATCTGAAAATAATCCGGAATTTCATCGGTTTTATCCATCAATTTCAGGTTTAAAATCCCACCACCGCGCGCTTGCATATTACGGGTAATGGAATCGGTATCAATGAATAATTTTGCCAATACGGTTTCTATGAAAAATCGGTTTAACTTTTCTTTATCGCCTTTGAACATAAAATGAACATGCCCTAATTTTATTTTTGATAAAACTTTGGTTTTGAAACCTCCTCGATTGATCCAGAATTTAGCAGCTTTTGAAGCCGCAGCTACTACCGAACTTTCTTCAATCGCCATTGGCAAACAATGCAGCTCATCATCGATTAAAAAATTCGGAGCAAAACCAAAAGGCATATAAAAATTGGAGAGTGTATTTTCAGAGAACTCATCATGAAGTTGTTGTAATTCTTCATTTTCATTCCAATATTGTTTTAGAATTTTGCGGGATTTTTCAGCTCCATCCAAGTATTCATTGATTAACCATTCAATTTTTCCTTCTTTTGTCATTTTAGAAAAACCTTCAACCGGACTGTGATTCATTTTCTTCATTTTTGTGAGTTTTGCAAAGATAAAGAATCTTAAATGGAGTAAAGCTTCTTTTTAAAAAGTGTTTTTAAACAGTTTCTGAAAAAAAGATTGAAAATTTGTTGTCCAAGTAAAAATTTCACATTTAATTTGCAGCAAGAAAAGCGGGAATAGCTCAATTGGTAGAGCATCAGCCTTCCAAGCTGAATGTTGCGGGTTCGAGTCCCGTTTCCCGCTCTATTTTTCTTCTTGAAAAACAGTTCTTAATTCTGAAAAATCATTCCAATTTCACATGACGAATTGCCTTAATGGACAATGCGATGACAATTACGGTTAGAATAGTCATGGTTCCACCAAAAATAATTGCCGGAACCAAACCCAATAAACTGGCAGCAACTCCACTTTCAAATGCACCCAATTCATTGGAACTACTCACAAACAAACTGTTTACAGAAGAAACTCTTCCTTTTAAGTTTTCTGGTGTTTTATATTGAAGAATACTTTGACGAATAATCATGGAAACGGCATCAAACGCACCTCCAATCATTAAAATAATGAATGATAAATAAAAATTCCGAGACAAGCCAAATACAATAATACAAAGACCAAACATTCCGACACTAAATAAAAGTTTCGGCCCTACTTTGGCTTTTAATAAAGGAAGTGAAGACAAAAAAAGCATCATAATTAATGCTCCGATTCCGTGTGCCGAACGAAGCCAACCAAACTCAACCGAGCCGGCATTTAATATTTTTTCGGTAACTGCGGGTAATAATGATTCGGCTCCACCAAAAAAAACGGCAAACATATCCAAACTCAAAACAGCCAAAATAATGGGTGTTGCCCAAATAAATTTTAAACCTTCTTTGATTCTTTGAGTAGGTGATTCGTCAGAATCTAATTCAGATTTCTCAGCCGGTTTAGGTGAAATCCGAAGAACCATTATCATAGAAACACACATCATAAAAAAAGCAGTAATCAGAGCCGTTTCAATTCCAAATGCTGCTAAAATCAAACCTCCGGCGAGTGGCCCACTTACCATTCCAATCATAAATGCAGAAGAATTAATCGGAATCGCTTTGTCATAATTTTCTCTCCGAACTACAGATGCCAACAAAGAAAAAACAGCCGGTCCACTGAACGCACGGGTTAATCCTAAAACAAAAAATGCCAAATAACAAATACCCAAATACCATGTGATTCCTATTTTTTCTTGTACACTCGGAAAATTAGCAAGCATCAGTATAAAAGAAGCCAGCATAAAAGAAATAACACAAATCAAGGTTACTTTTCGTTTATCCAATTTATCCACTAATTGTCCGGCATAAAAAGCGGTAAATAAAATAGGAGCAAACTCAAAAAGTCCGATTAATCCTAAATAAATTTCTTTCTGCGTTATTCTGAAAATTTCAAATGCAACCGAAGTACTTTGAATAAACAAAGCGAAAATGAGAGAAAATCGCAAAAAGATAAACGAAATAAATTCTTTATTTTTCCAAACAGATGGAATTGGAGTATTTTCTTGCATCAGGATTTATGAATCTTTTAGTCAAAAACCCTACAAATCTAATGCTTTTCGGAAATGGTTTAAATTTTATTCATAAATTTAACGAGTTCAGTCAAAAAAACAAATTCACAAAGGAAACCAATTTAACACCTTTATTTGATATATATCATTCCACCAAAGCATGAGGATTGTGATTTTTCTTGTATTTTAGCCACTAAATTTTTACAAATTAACCCCTTATATAAATTATACTGTAAATGCAAATTAATCCAAATAAAATGAAATTTAAAAAATTATTTGTAACGAGCTTTTTAGCTCTTAGTGTGCTCGGTTTTTCACAAGAAAAAAACCTGAAAAACCTCACAAAACTTACTTTTGGAGGAGATAATGCCGAGGCATATTTTTCGCCTGATGGTAAAATGCTGACGATGCAGGTAACTAATTCAGCAATTGGAGCAGAATGTGATCAGATTTATTTATTGGAATTAAATAATGATAAATACGATACTTCGGATTTAAAATTAGTTTCAACCGGAATGGGGCGTACTACCTGTTCATTCTTCATGCCGGACGGTAAACATATCCTATATGCCTCTACTCATGAGAATAACAAAGCTTGTCCGCCAAAACCCGAACCACGAGCAGACGGAAAGTACGTTTGGCCGATTTTTCCGGAATTTGACATTTATATAGCCGATTTAAACGGAAATATTGTAAAAAAATTAACCGACACTCCAGGTTATAATGCAGAAGCAGTCCTTTCTCCGGATGGAAAATATATTGTATTTACTTCCATTCGAAGTGGGGATTTGGAACTTTGGAGAATGGATGTGGACGGTTCTAATTTAAAACAATTGACCTTTGGTTTAGGTTATGACGGAGGTGCTTTTTTCTCTCCTGATTCAAAAAAATTAGTTTTTCGCTCTTCACGACCTAAAACTCCGGAAGAAATCAAAGAATACAAAGATTTATTAGCAGAAGGCTTGGTTATGCCAACTAATATGGAAATTTACACTATGAATATTGACGGAACAGATTTGAAACAAGTAACAAATCTCGGAAAAGCAAACTGGTCACCTTATTTTCATCCTTCTGGAAAGAAAATTTTATTTTCTTCTAACCATCATTCCACTCATGGATATGATTTCCAACTTTTTTCTATTGATATTGACGGAACAAATCTAAAACAAATCACATACGAAAGTATTTTCAATGCTTTTCCTATGTTTTCACCGGACGGAAAAAAATTAGTTTTTTCCAGCAACAGAGATGGAGCAACACCACACGAAACCAATGTTTTCATTGCTGATTGGGTAGATTTTGATGATGCCGAATTTGTAAACGGAAAAAATCTTAAAAATTCTATTTCGTATTTAGCTTCTGACGAATTAGAAGGTCGTTTAACGGGAAGTGAAAGTTTGAAAAAAGCAGCGAAATTTCTTTCTAAAGAATTAAAATCATACGGATTAAAAACTGAAACTCAAACATTTGAATACAATTACAGAAATAATCCACACGATCCAAATTCCACATCAGAAAAAATTAAAGGAGAAAATGTAGTGGCTTATCTTAACAATAACGCCAATAAAACCATTATAATTGGAGCGCATTTCGATCATCTTGGTAAAAACGAACGTAACAATTCTACTTTAATGAATTCCAAAGGGCAAATTCATAATGGAGCAGATGATAATGCATCAGGAACAGCTGCTGTTTTAGAATTAGCCCGAATGTTCAGTCAAAATAAAGCCAAAGAAAACGTAAATTATGTATTTGTATTGTTTTCAGGTGAAGAAGATGGATTAATGGGGTCTAAAGCCTTTGCTGAAACGGTAAAAGATAAATATCCAAATGTTATTGCTATGATTAATTTGGATATGGTAGGACGATTAAATAAAATGAAAGAACTAACGGTTGGTGGAGTTGGGACTTCTCCTATCTTTAGAGAGTTAGTTGAAAAATATAAACCGGCAGGATTTAATATTACTATTGATGAGTCAGGGGTTGGCCCATCCGACCATACTTCATTTTATTTGAAAGATATTCCGGTTCTGTTTTTATTTACGGGAACACACGAAGATTACCATAAACCAAGTGATGATGAGGAAAAAATCAATTATTACGGGTTACGATTCATTGTAGATTACGTTTTTAATTTAGCGAATGCTATTTCTAATGTAACAGAAATTCCTTTTACTCAAACGAAGTTGGATGCTGTGAAAGAAGTTCCAAAATACAAAGTAACACTTGGAATCATGCCGAATTATTCCGATGATGGAAACGGACTAAAAGTCGATGGTGTAATACAAAACCGTCCGGCTGATCATGCAGGAATTCAAACCGGAGATATCATTATAAAAATTGGAGATTGTGAAATAAAAGAAGTATATTCTTATATGGAATGTCTCGCTAATTTCTCTGCGGGCGATAAAACCACAGTAACTTTCATTCATGATGGTGAAACAAAAACAGCATCTATTGAATTTTAAATCATAAAATCAAATTTTGAAAATCGTGAAATTTTAGATTAAATCCTAAAGTTTCACGATTTTTCATTTGAGCTAAATTCAATTAAAAATACCAAAAACCTCATCTCACACAATTGATTATCAAATAAATGTTTTACATTAGCATCAATAAATTAAAAAACAAACACAATGAGAAAATTTTTATTCCTAATTTTATTGGCCGGAAGCTATAGCTTTGGTCAAGTTAACACTTATAGTGTGGGCGATGTGGTGGATAATTTCACTATAACCGATACCAAAGGGGAACAACACACCCTTTATGATATTACCGCTTCCGGTAAATACGTTTTCTTAGATTTCTTTTTTACCCGTTGTCCTCCTTGTCAAGCTACTCAGAAGTACTTCAATCAATTGCATGACAAATACGGTTGCAACGAAGGTGAAATTTATACCTTATCTATCAGTTATGACCCGTATGATACCGATGCAATAATTGATGCTTTTGAAGCAACTTATGGAGGCAACTTCCATCATTCTCCTGCAGCCGGACCTCAAGGAGGAGGAGCTCAAGTGACCAATAATTTTGGTATCAATGCTTATCCGACTTATTGTATAATAGGACCCGATAATAAATTAATCGTCGGTGATATTTGGCCTATTTCAGGAGTTCATACTTATGAAGCTGCTTTTCCATCCGGTTTTGCTCCAGAGCCGGTAGAATGTACTGAAATGAGTACTTTAGAATTAACCGATATTGATGTAGTTCTTTATCCAACAGTTTCTTCCGGTCAATTAACCGTAAGAATGAAAGATGCCGGACAATCCAATATTTCTGTATTTAACATGAACGGTCAACAGTTGTATTCCCAAAATCATTCAGGTAATACTATTGAGTTGAATCTGGATTTGAAACCGGGTGTTTATATTATGAAGATAAAAACAGACAACAAGAAAGAGGCTACCATAGAGCGGTTTATCATAAAATAAAATCCTCTTAATTGGCATCTGTGTCACACTTTTATAATTTCAATTGAATTTCAATAATTTGAATCATCTGAATTTTTAGATGATTCAAATTATTTTATATTCAAAAGCTTTGCATTTTTCGGTAAAATTTAGAAAGTGGAAATCCCATTACATTGTAATAACAACCCTGGATTCCTTTGACTTTGGCATAACCCAACCAATCCTGAATTCCATAAGCACCGGCTTTGTCAAACGGATGAAAATTTTGAATATAATAATTGATTTCTTCATCAGTGAATTCATCAAAAATCACATCGGTTTTATCAGAAAAAGTTAGTGTTTTTTCAATAGTACGAACACAGACCGACGTAAAAACCTGATGTGTATTTCCGGCTAATTTCCGAATCATTTGAAAAGCTTCATTTTCATCAATGGGTTTTCCCAAAACTTCATCATTTAATACGACCAAAGTATCGGCAGTAATCAATATTTCATTTTCTTTCAAGTTAGAATAAGCATTTGCTTTGGAAAGCGAAATAAACTCTGTGATTTTTTCATTTCGTAAATTTTCAGGGTAATTCTCATCCGAACTAATTTTTACTACTTTGAAATCTACCCCAAGAGCTTTCAATAATTCTTGTCGTCTCGGAGATTGAGAGCCCAATAGAATTTTTTTTGTTTTAAATTTTTCGATTAGCATTTCAGAAAATGAAAAATTTAAACAGAAGCTGTATTTTCATCATCCGTCCATTTTCCCTGAACTTTTAATGTTTGCTCGATTACATCGCGAACGCAACCTTTACCTCCATCAATCAGCGAAATATATTCTGCCATTTGGCGAACATCGGCAACCGCATCATTCGGGCAACAAGCCAAACCTACTTCATTCATTACTTCCAAATCCGGCACATCATCGCCCATATAAAGAATTTCTTCTGGTTTTAATTGATAGGAATAAAGTAAATCGGTATAAGCTTCCATTTTATTTCGGCAACCCAAATAAATATCGGTTAAACCAAGATATTTCAATCGTTCTTCCACCATTTTATCCCGTCCGCCCGAAATAATTACAATTCTAAATCCCTTTTTTATTGCCAATTGCATGGCAAAACCATCTTTGGTATTCATGGTTCTAACCATTTCGCCACTTGGAAGTAAAATTAAATTTCCATCGGTAAGAACTCCGTCCACATCAAAAATAAACGTATTAATTTTTCTTAGTTTCTGTTTGTAATTGAGCATTTTGATACGTTCTTAAAATTGAATTAGAAAGTAATTGATACAATTGTTGAAGTCTTGAATCATCTAAAATTTCCAAATGTTTATCTAAAATAATTTGGTCATTTCTTCGTGCCGGTCCGGTTTGAGCATCAAAAGGAGACATTTCGGCTACTTTTTGTGCAGTTTCCCGAATCAAAGGACGTAAAACATCAAAAGGCAAACCCACTTCTTTGCAGATGGATTCACCAATGTAATATAAATGATTGGAAAAATTACTCACCCAAACTCCTGCTAAATGTGCTCTGAGCCGAGTTTCACTATTTGCCCGATGAACTTCATTGGAAATTCGGTCTGCTAATTTAAACAAAGCATCTTCATCTTCTTTATTCTCTGCTTCTACAAAAAAAGGAATTTCTTCGTAGCGAAGTACTTTACGTTTTGTGAAAGTCTGGAAAGGATAAAAAACACCTTTTCGATAATTTCCTTTCAAAACTTTTGTAGATAAAGAACCCGAAGTATGTACCACCAAAGTATCGGAATAAGGAATATAATGTGATAATTCCTCAACTGCAGAATCTGAAGCTGCAATAATATACAAATCTGCCTTTTCAATTTCCGAAATCTTATCGGTATATTGAATTTTATTAGCTTCACCTAATTCTTCCGCTTTGTAAAGTGTACGGTTAAAAATCTGCCGAACGTTGACCGTATTTTGAATCAATGCTCGTGTCAAGTGAAAAGCAACATTTCCGGCTCCTAAAATAACAACTGATCTCATAAACGGCACAAATATAATTGTTTTTAACGGATTTTAATTTGAAAAATAGCGAAGTACAATAATTTATGAATAAAGAAAAATCGAATAAAATTATA
>JAVFAE010000024.1:8754-14537 GCA_034002605.1 Weeksellaceae bacterium
TCCTTTATTATTAACTACAAAAAGTATCACAATATGAAAGTAACGGTAGTAGGCGCAGGCGCAGTAGGTGCCAGTTGTGCTGAATATATTGCAATGAAAAATTTTGCATCAGAAGTTGTTTTAGTTGACATTAAAGAAGGTTTTGCCGAAGGAAAGGCAATGGATTTGATGCAGACTGCTTCCTTAAATGGATTTGATACAAAAATTACCGGAACTACCGGCGATTATTCCAAAACTGCTGATTCCGCAGTTGCAGTCATCACTTCCGGAATTCCAAGAAAACCGGGAATGACTCGGGAAGAATTAATCGGAATCAATGCCGGAATTGTAAAAGATGTTACCGCTAATTTGGTGAAATATTCTCCAAATGTAATCATCATCGTGGTTTCTAACCCAATGGATACCATGGCTTATTTAGTTCACAAAACATCTGGATTACCAAAAGAAAGAATTATCGGAATGGGAGGAGCTTTGGATTCAGCCCGTTTCAAATACCGATTGGCAGAAGCTTTGGATTGTCCAATATCCGATGTGGACGGAATGGTAATCGGTGCACATTCTGATACCGGAATGGTTCCTTTAGTAAGTAAAGCTACTCGAAACGGAGTTCCTGTAACTGAGTTTTTATCCAAAGAACAACAAGATTATGTGGAACAAGAAACACGAGTAGGCGGAGCAACTTTAACCAAATTATTAGGAACGTCCGCTTGGTATGCGCCTGGAGCAGCTGTATCCGGTATGGTTCAATCCATCGTTTGCAACCAAAGAAAAATGTTCCCTTGTTCTCTATTTTTAGAAGGAGAATATGGTTTGAATGACATTTGTTTTGGCGTTCCGGCAATCATCGGGAAAAATGGAGTTGAAGAAATAGTGGATATTCCTATGACAACTGATGAAAAAGATAAATTCATGAAAGCAGCAGAATCCGTTCGGGCAGTTAATGCAGAATTGAAACTTTAAACCGATAATCGGATTATTTAATAAATTTAGCGGCGGCAAAATGTCGCCGTTTTTAATTTTAAATCATGAAAAGACCCGAATACGTTACAAAAGAAAGATTACATCATTTTATTTCTGAAGCTTTTAAAGAAGATGTTGGCGATGGCGACCATTCCACTTTAGGCAGCGTCCCTGTAGATTTGCAAGAAGAAGCTCATCTTTTGGTAAAAGAAGATACCATTTTAGCCGGAATTGAATTGGCTCTGGATATTTTTCATTTTTTTGATCCAAAATTAGAAATAGAAATTTTTAAAAAAGATGGAGAAAAAGCACAAATCGGTGATATTGCTTTTCTTGTAAAAGGTTCTGCCCGCTCTATCCTGACTTGTGAACGACTTGTCTTAAACTGTATGCAGCGAATGAGTGGAATTGCAACACTTTCACACACTATGGCAAATGAAGTCAAAGAAACGAAAGTTAGAATATTAGATACACGAAAAACAACTCCAAACTTCAGAATGTGCGAAAAATGGGCGGTTGCCATTGGTGGTGCACACAATCATCGTTATGGATTATACGACATGATTATGCTCAAAGATAATCACCATGATTATGCCGGAGGAATTTCAAAAGCAGTCCAATCGGTAAAAGAATATTTAAAAGAAATTGGGAAAAACTTGAAAATTGAAGTAGAAACCCGAAATTTAGTGGAAGTAAAAGAAGCTCTTTCTGCTGGAGTTGATATTATCATGCTGGACAATATGAGTTTAGAAGAAATGAGAGAAGCAGTGAAAATTATTGACAATCAATGCCAAACAGAAGCTTCCGGTGGATTAAAATTAAATGATTTAAAAAAAGTGGCAGAAACCGGTGTGGATTTTATCTCTTCTGGAGCTATTATCCATTCTGCACCGAACAAAGATTTAAGTTTAAAAGCAAAATAAATTCTGGTTTTCTAATAAAATTAAAATTTATACTTTTGTAAACCTTTAATATTACTATGATGAATTTAGCTAACTATTTAGATTCCACTTACTTAAAAACACCAAAGCAAAGTGGCTTATCCGATTCGGAAACCTTAGTTAAAATTAGAGAATTGGTTCAGGAAGCTATTGATAATAATTTTTATGCTGTTATGATTCGTCCGGATTATATTGGCTCATTACGAATGATGTTGGACGAAAAACAATCGACTGTGAAATTAGGGACAGTCATTGATTTTCCTTTGGGAGAAAATAGTGTTTCAGCTAAATTATCAGAAGCTCGGAAAGCAATTGTCGGAGGAGCGGATGAATTGGATTTTGTGATTGATTACAAAGCATTTAAAGCAGGGAAAATTGACAAAGTACAAGAAGAAGTTGAAGTTTGTACGCTGATTGCATTGAAATCCGGAAAAATAGTAAAATGGATTATTGAAACAGCCGCTTTGACCGATGCTGAAATCATTGCAATTACTCAATTAATCCGTGATGTAGGATTGAACAAATTAGCTCATTTTCCGTTACAAAATATTTTTGTCAAATCCTCAACAGGATTTTATGAAACACCGGAAAATGTACCTAATGGCGCAACGCCTCATGTCATCCGACTGATGGTTGAAAATGCCGGACCTTTATCAGTAAAAGCTTCGGGAGGTGTCCGAAACAGAGAAGAAGCCGAAGCTATGATTCAATTAGGAGTAAAACGGATTGGAACTTCGTCTGCATTAAGAATAATTCAAGGAGAAAAAACCGATTCTAACTACTAAAAGACAATAGTTTCTACAGTATTTCGTTGAAATTCTTGTAAGATTATTTACATTTAGCAAAAATTTAAAAAAATGAATAAATATTTTTTATTTACATTGTTATTTGCTGGTTTTATTTTGAGTTGTAATGATGATGGAAAACTTTCAACCCCCAACAATGATTATTCTTCAAATCAAAATGCGAGTATTTATACTGTTGAAATAGACGGAACACTTCGAAATTTTAGTAAAGTAACAGAAGCTGTTTCTTCTTTAGGCTTGAGTGAAATTAATGGAATAAACGAATATGGACAAAGTATTTCCTTAAGCATTCCTCAAGGATTAAGCACCGGAACTTATTCCGAAGCCAATGGAGCTGAAATCGAAATAATTATCGCTAATCAAATTTATACCAATATAGATGAAAATGGAGATTATCTTCCATTAGTCATTCAAATTACTTCAGTCAACAATACGAGCGGTTTAGTCAGTGGTGTGTTTTTCGGTGAAGTGATGAATCTTTCAACCGGCGAATTAAAAACTTTAACAAACGGAATTTTCTCCAAAATTCATTTTCAACCTTCTGACTTCTTAGGAGGAATTTTGAGAGCAAAATTTAATGATACTTTGTTTGATTTTAGTATGAATGCAAAAGCAGAAGGAGCCATAACAACCGCTATTATTTCCGGAACGAATATCAATCAATTGCAATCACTTTCTATTACAATTCCCAACGGAATTACCGTAGGAACATTTACCGAAGAAGATTTCTTGGTTATCAAAGTAAATTTAGGAACCTCAAACAATCCAAACGATGTATATTCTAATTTTGATGCTGCTTCCGAAACCTATTTACCGGTAAGCTTAACCATTACAAGCATTAACTTACCGGAAGGTTCAGAATCAGGAGGAAACGTGACAGGGTACTTTAGTGGAGACATTACTAAGTTTACAAGCGGTTTACCTGGGGAAATAATTGAAATTACTGATGGAGAAATCAGTGTTCCAATTGAGATGCCATAAAATTAATAACTCCATTCAAATCTTTGATTTATCCGGAAAATTAATGTGGAAATTTAATTCTGTCAAGAATAATCAAAAAATAGAGTTAGAATCAATTCCTAAAGGGATTTATTTTATAAAAATCCTATCTGAAGATTCTACAGAATATAAAAAATTGATTATAAAATAGTTGATTAATTAATTTTTACCTATTGAAATCAACCTCTTCATTTTCGGTATCGGAAGTATTTACTCCTTGAATCGGATCAACGTATTCTTCTTCATCCGGAGCATAATCAAAAGTTCCGCCCATACTTCCATACGTATGGATTCCGGTTAGAGAAGAGCAATCCCATTTTGAATCAATATCTTCCGGTTTTTCAAATTTATCATCCGGCGAAATACCTAATTCTTTTGAATGTTTATACACTTCCTGCATATAATATGACCATATCGGAAGTCCCGTCGCTGCTCCTTGCCCGCGTGCAGTACCTCTGAAATGTGCAAATCGGTCTTCACAACCCACCCAAACTCCGGTCACTAAATTTGGAGTAAGTCCAACAAACCATCCATCGGAATTATCGTTGGTTGTTCCGGTTTTAGAAGCAACTTCTGCATTAATACCGTAGCGTGTCCGCACCCATCTTCCGGTTCCCCTATCGGTAACTCCTTTCATCAAATCAATCATAAAATAAGCAACGTACTCATTAAAAACTTCACGGGTTTCCGGTCGGAAATCTTTGATTACCTTTCCTGTTTTATCTTCAATCCGAACAATTAATTCCGGTTTGATGTAAATTCCTCCATTGGCAAAAGCACTCATCGCTCCCACGATTTCATATACTGTTAAATCGGCAGAACCTAAAGCAATGGTGTAATCCTTAGGAATATCACTTTCCACACCTAATTCTCTTGCAGTTTGAATAACCGGCTCCACACCGGTTTGAGCAATCAAACGAGCCGTTACCACATTAGTGGACTGGGCTAATGCTGTTCGCAAATCCTGACTTCCGTAATACTTTCCGTTGGCATTTCTCGGTTGCCAATTTCCAATGGAAAAACGTTCATTAGAAATCGTATTACAAGGTGTATAATTCATTTGATTAATGGCGGTTACATAGACAAAAGGTTTAAAAACAGAGCCAACTTGCCGACGTGCTTGTTTTACGTGATCAAACTTAAAATATTCCCAGTTAATCCCTCCTACCCAAGCTTTTATAGTTCCATCCGTCGGATCCATCGACATCAAACCTGATTGTAAGATATGTTTATGGTATTGAATGGAATCCATCAAAGACATATTTTTCTTGTAAGTAATTCCATCCCACGTAAATATCTTAACAGAATCACGTTTACGGTTAAATTCTTCTAAAATTTCTTCTTCTGATTTTCCTAATTTCTTCCAATGCCGATACATATCCGTATTTCGCATAGCACGTTCAAAAATCCGTTGTCTTTTATCTTCTGTCAATCCATAGAACGGAGCTTTTGGATTGGATTTCTGTTCTTCAAAAAGGTATTTTTGAATTTCTTTTAAATGTTTTGCGACTGCATTCTCAGCCATCGTCTGCATACGGGAATCCAAAGTGACATAAATTTTCAAGCCATCTTTATAAAGATTGTATTTTTTGCCTGTTTCTTTTTCTAATTCATCCAAATAATTTTGAATTTCCCGTCGTAATTCATTTTTATAATAAGCTGAATACGATTCGCTAATGGTATTTACTTCCCGATGATTGATTCCAAGCGGTTTTTCTTTTGCAGCTTCGGCTTCTTCTTTTGTCAGGAAATTATATTTTACCATTTGATTAATAACGATATTTCGTTCATTTTTTGCCCGTTCCGGGAATTTAATCGGATTATAATACACCGGATTTTTAAGCATAGCCACCAACATGGCAGATTCTTCCAAAGTTAATTTCTCGGTAGTCGTATTAAAATAAACTTTTGATGCCAATTCAATTCCTTTAGCGTTATAAACGAAATCGAATTTATTTAAATACATGGTTATAATGTCTTCTTTGGTATAGCGTTTTTCCAATTCTGCCGCCACTACCCATTCTTTTAATTTCTGAAAAACTCTTTCTGTTTTATTGCTTGAACGATTAACTGTAAA
>JAVFAE010000025.1:0-14348 GCA_034002605.1 Weeksellaceae bacterium
CCTTTTATGGAGCGAATCATATCCACACCGGCCACATCCAATCCCATTGCTTTTGCTGCATGAATGGCCAATCGTCTTTCTTCTTTTGTGATTTTCACTAAACTTCCGGTTCCGCCTAAATGGATATTAGCACGGAATTCACCCGGAGGAGCTTCTCGTTGCATAGCGGCTACTACTTTTCCGTTTATAACAAAACAGCGCAAATCTTTTCCATTAGCTTCTTTTATAAATTCCTGAACTAAAATATTGGCATTTAAACTTTTGAATGCATTTATTACAGATTCTGCTGCTTTTTTTGTTTCGGCTAAAACAACTCCTTTTCCCTGCGTTCCTTCTAATAATTTTACAATTAAAGGAGAGCCTCCTACCATTTTAATCAAATCATTAGTATCCAAAGGAGAATTGGCAAATCCTGTAATTGGAATATCCAAACCATTATTTAAAAGTAATTGCAAAGAATACAATTTATCCCGAGAATGGCTGATTGCAGCAGAGGTATTCAACACATAAGCTCCCAATGATTCAAACTGACGGGTTAAAGCACAGCCATAATATGTCATACTTGGGCGAATTCTCGGAATAACAGCGTCTAAATCATTTAAAACACGTCCGCCTCGGTAATGAACTTCCGGTGTTTGTGCATCTAATTTAATATAACATTGTTTAATGTTGAAAAACTCAATAAGATGCCCCCGTTGTTCACCTGCTTCAATAATTCGTTGATTGCTATACAAATCCGGATTACTTGCCAATAAGCCAATTTTTAAACCCTCAACGGTATGGGTTTCTTTGATATAAAAATTCTCTACTTCCTCCTTAGATAATGCTCCAAATAAAAACCGGCTTTCAGGGTCAACTAAAATTTTTCCTCGCATGGCTTCTCGCCCCAACAACATCCGATACCCCATGGAATCCCGATTCGTAAGTGAAACTTCAATATCCCAAACTTCTTCTTTTACCTTTATAGGAGTTTTGATTACATAACGGTTTTCACGAGTTCCGGTCGAACTTTTAATGGTTCGCCGGTCAACTATTTTTGCTTCACAATGAATAACACGTTTCCCGTCAAATTGAAGAGGATGCACATCAAAAGAAACCCAACTTTCTCCATTTCGCTGAAAAGGAAAAATATTAACCGCATGAAGTGCTGAGGTTTTTGCCCCACTATCCACACGTACTTTTATAATCGGAACCTCCAAGCCAGGAAGAGAAATCCACTCTTCACTACCTGCTACCATTTTATTGTCCATATATAAATTTTATAGTACGAATATAATTAAAAACTGAATGTCTTATAATAAAAATTTGTACGCATAAAAATAAAGCAAGAAAAGACATTAACAATCTAAAAAAACAAAGAAATAATCGTTTTTTCTTAAAAAAAAGTCAAAATTTTATTCAAAATCAATAAAAAATCAAAAAAAACACTAAATATTCACTTTATTAACATAAGTCAATGGTATAACAAATTTGTTTGTGATATTTTTGCCGGAAAATATAATAAATATGAAGAAATTATTGTTTTGTTTATCCCTAATGGGAATGGTTTTTTTAACGTCTTGTGGAACTGACAAAGACACCATAACGGCGAGTGAAGCTCAAGATGAAGCCTCTGCTTCAGAAGATGCACATGTTTATACCCTTAACACCGACATTAGCTCCACCACCTGGAGAGGATTCAAAATTTTTGATGATTCTACCAAACCGGAAGAAGGTCATTACGGCTCCATCAAAATGAAATCAGGAGAGGTAACTATGAAACATGGTGTTTTAGAATCAGGAAAATTCGTTGCTGACCAAACTTCTTTGGAAAATGACGATTTAGCAGACAGTCCTGAGTACAAAGCAAAATTAGAAGGGCACTTGAAATCAGCTGATTTTTTGGATGTTGACCAATATCCGGAAGCTACTTTTGTTGTTTCCGGCACAAAAACCTTGGAAGAAGGGGATTACAACACTGAAATTTCAGGAAATTTAGACTTTAGAGGAGCTCCCAAAAACATTACTTTCAAAGCGAATGTGAAAGAAGAAGACGGGAAACTGACTATTAATTCTGAAGAATTTAAAATCAACCGTCAGGATTTCGGGATTAACTTCCAACCCGGTGCAGGTACAATTATTAAAGATGAAGTGGTTCTTCAAGTAAATGTAACCGCTGAATTAGCAAAATAATTAAACCACCGTTTTTATTCTTTAAAAGAATAACGGACTGTCCGAAAAGCCAATAATCGGCTGTTGTCATTCTACAATGAAGAAAAAATCTTTTTATCAAATCAATAGATTTTCAACTTCAATCAAAATGACACTTTTCGGACAGTCTTTTTTTATAAAAAAATCAAGAACCCGTTAAAAATTCATCTTCTAAAATGTTTATGCTTATTTTTGAAACAAAATTGGCTCTAATTTTAGCCTTTTGAAAACATACTTATGAAATTAATCGGTCCATTTTCACAAATCATTAGTTTAGAAGGAATCCCATTAAAAGGAGCAATAAAAGACGAACAAATTAGGATTGACAAACAAGCCGGAATTCTGATTGATGGACAATTCATCAAAAAAATCGGAAATTACCACGAATTAAAAGCAGAATTTCCTTCAGTAAAAACAGAAGAAATCGAAGGAAATCAGGTTTTACTTCCGGGTTTTATTGACAGTCATACCCATATTTGTTTCGGAGGTAATCGTTCAAAAGATTTCGCCATGCGCTTAAATGGAAAAACCTATTTAGAAATTGCCGAAAGTGGCGGGGGAATCTGGAGTACCGTTATAAATACCCGAAATGAACCGGAAGAAGATTTAGTGCATTCTACTTTGAAAAAAACACAGCATTTACTTCAAAACGGGATTACAACAATTGAGATTAAAAGTGGTTATGCCTTAGCAATAGACGGTGAATTAAAAATGTTACGAGCTATTAATTCCGTTCAAAAACAATCACAAGCCACTATTTTACCCACTTTTTTAGGTGCACACATGAAAGCCCGTGATTTTGAAGGTTCTAATTCTGATTATCTGGAAACTTTAGTTCAAGAAGTTTTTCCGATTTTAAAATCAGAAAAATTAGCAAAACGAGTTGATATTTTCACCGAACAATCGGCTTTTTCAGTTGAAGAAAGTCGAATTTATCTACAAAAAGCAAAATCAGAAGGCTTTGATTTAACCGTTCATGCCGACCAGTTTACACCAGGCGGAAGTCGATTAGCAGTTGAATTAGGAGCTGTCAGTGCCGACCATTTAGAGTTTTCAGGAGAAGAAGAAATTAAACTTTTAGCAAACAGCACTACCGTAGCCACTGCTTTACCGGGTGCATCCATCGGTTTGGGAATGCGTTATACACCTGCCCGAAAATTATTGGATTCCGGTGCTTGTTTATCCATTGCTTCGGATTGGAATCCCGGTTCTGCTCCCATGGGAGACTTATTGACACAAGCTTCTATTTTAGCAACTTTTGAAAAATTATCTATGGCAGAAGTGCTTTCCGGAATTACTTTCAGAGCGGCGAAAGCATTGAATTTAACCGACAGAGGAAAACTGGAAAATGGAAAATTAGCTGATTTTATTTCATTTCCGACTTCTGATTTTCGAGATATTATCTACCATCAAGGGCAACTTCGCCCACAGAATATTTGGAAAAACGGAGAAAAAATTACACTAAAATAACAAAAAAAGCTTATTCCACTCGTAGAATAAGCTCTTTTTTTATACTTTAATTTGCTTAAAACTTATAGGCAACTCCTAATCCAAAACTGGTTAATCCGGAAAAATCGCTGTATTTTGGTGCTTTATCCATATTGGTTGAAGTTCTTTTCAAATAAACATAAACTTGGTAAAATTCGTCTTGCCAACCGCCTTTGGGCTGATAAAAATAACCGCCTTTATAATCTTTATTCAAACTGAATTCAACTCCCGCATCTAAAGCAGCAAAAAATCGGCTGGATAAATCAAACTGACCACTAAGTCCAACAGGCAAATAACTGGCTCCTCTGAATTTTGTATTGGTTCCCGGAATGTTTTTTCCTGAAAACAAATCTACTCCTACCATAGCACCCAAGCGGACATTTTCAAAAACCGGATACAGATAAGAAACGTTGACTCCGTAATTTAATCCAAAATAATCCGTGGCATTTCCGGATGGAATCCCAATGTAAGCCCCTCCTTTTAATCCTTCTTGTGCATTTACCGTAAAAACTGTAATAAGCGTCATGCAAAGTGTTACTACTATTTTTTTCATTTTTTAATTTGTTTTTATTTCGTTAATATCTGATAAATCTCTTCGTTTTGGTTTTCTGCATAAACAGAGTCAATCATGTCGGCAATGGTCAATAATTCACTCACAAACCGCAATTGGCTTTCAACATTTCGCTGTTCGCCTATGTTAAGACTTCCGTCGCTTTTATAATTTTGATAAGAATAAATAAATTTTTCCCGTATCGGATTAAATTCTTTTTTGAATAATTCCAATGCGGCCGTTGTATCGTTTTTTTCTAAAAGTGTGTTAACTTGTCCATAAATCAACATAGAATAATCACTTCGTGCATTTATTAAATCGGATGAAATCGTATAACGTAAATTGATTGGCAAGTTTTCGTAATATTCAATTCGACCTTGTAAACGTTCTTTTTGTTTTTCAAATAGTTTTTCTGCTTTTTCATTTTCGCCTAAACGTTTGTATAATTGTGCAATTCGGTCGGTGGCTGTTCCAAAATCATAACGATTTTCATCCGGAATCATTTCCATCACTTTATCCAATACTTCTTTTGCTTTTTCAAATTCTCCGGCTTCAATAAAATCATCTGCCAAACGAGTTGCAATATTCCGATATGTATTGGTATAACGACGATCTGTTTCGGAAAAGGATGCTTTCGGGTGATTATAGTTTGCCCATTCCAATTCATTAAAACTTTTGTACATCACTTCTGTATTGCTTCTTCCGATTTTCCCTCCTTGACCGAAAGGTGTGCGTATCGGGATTAATTTATATGAAAAACCATTGTTTTCTAAATAATCGCTCAGCCAGAAAACATTAACCGGGTCGGAAATCCCTCCACCACTGAAGTAAATTGCTCTGTCCCAATTGTATTCTGCAAAAAGTGAAATCAATAATAAATCGGGTTTGTACAATTGTCTTTTATCTATTTTAATTACAATTTCATCAACCATTTTATCGGCATCTTTTGCCGAAACAATTCCGTATTTAACTGCATTTTCTTTATTAACCGGAATGGTAATTTTATCGACCGGCAAAAAGTTAACCGGACCTAAAGGATATTCAAAATAATCACTCAATGCTAATTTTAATGGATTTTTATTGTCCATCAGGAATTCATACGCTTCTTTTGCGGTCATACTATCTTTGTCCATATACTCGCGGAAAGGTCGAATCGATTGATAAAACCCTTGAATTCCTTGAGCATCGTATCCGACATCTGTCAAATAAGCCGGGATTTCAGATGCCGGCAAACTCATTACTTCGTCTAAAGTCAGTTCGCTGTCTTCTCGAATAAGGCGATTTAGTTCTGTGAAAATAGTTCGAATATTTCCGCCTACCAGCATAATATTATCATTAGTTCCCATTTGGAAATCTTCGTATTTTAATCGGGAAGGCAATGCCGGTGCATTATAGGTTTTTCGTAAAGCCTGATCAATGTTCCAAGCAGAATTTAAAAGTGTATAATTTACAATCTTAACATCATCTCTGAAATTTTCCGTTTCCTGAAGCCCCCACAACGGATAAGTATCGTTATCACCGTAAACAAACAAAATCGAATTCTCATCCAAATTATGTAAATAATTATATGCCAAGGCGTAAGCTCCTTCTCTTTTAGAACGATCATGGTCGTCCCAATTTTGAAATCCCATCAATGCCGGAACTCCCAAACACACAATAGAAATTACGATTGGAATACTTGGTTTTAATTCTGTTTTTTTAATTTTTTGAATCAAAAAATAAAGTCCCATTACACCTAAACCAACCCAAATGGCAAAAGCATAAAACGAACTGACCAAAGCATAATCCCGTTCACGAGGTTCAAACGGTTTTACACTTGTATAAAAAATAATTCCGACACTGGTTAATAAAAACAAAGAAAGAATTGCCCACCAATGGACTACATTTCGGTTTAACTGAACAAAAAAGCCAATAATTCCCAGCAACAACGGTAACATATAATAAACATTATGTGCTTTGTTGTCTTTGAATTTTGCCGGTAAAGTTGATTGATTGCCCAATCTCGGATTATCAATAAACGGAATTCCCGAAATCCAATTTCCTTTTGTTACTTCCATATTGCCTTCCCAATCGTTTTGTTTTCCGGAGAAATTCCACATAAAATAACGGAAGCCCATATAACCCAACTGAAAATCAATGAAATAATTCAATTGTTGCATAAAAGTAGGCGGTTGAATATCTAAAATATCGGCATTTTGTTTTAAGTCTGAAATTTTTAATGTTCGGTCGTGTTTTTTCTGCATCAACTCATTGAATTGTTGTTCGGCAAACTGGCGTTTTTGTGCCCGAGATTCGGGTGAATCTGAAAAATCATTGAAAAAAGAGGGATTAAGAGTAAATTCCGGAAAACCGTACAATGCAGCATAATTTTCCATCACATCTGAATCAGGAGAAAACATTTTCGGAAAAATCTTCACATGTTTTTTATTGTAAACCGGTTCTTTTCGGTCAGAAACTTTTACATATTTTCTCAATGTTTTATTTTTCACATAATTTTCTCCGGTAATCGTAAAGACATAATTTCCATCGGGTCTTACCTCAATTCCGTCTTCTGCAAAATTTGCCGTATAAACATACCCGTAGGTTGTTGGCCAATCGCCATATTGCACACGATTAAAATAATCCAACATTCCCAATGCCGTATCCGGATCATTTAAATTCATGTGCGGATTTGCATTTGCCCGAATCGGAATAACCAACCATGATGAAAAACCTATTAGCATAAATACAACAGAAAGAATCAAAGTATTTACGGTTTTCCAATTGAGTTTTTTAGTATAAGACAAGGCGAAATAGAAGAACAACGCCAATACGGTTCCGGCAACCCATGTTCCTGAATTAAAAGGCATTCCGAAATTATTTACAACAAATACTTCTGTTTTTCCGAAAAAAGTCATTACGGCCTCAAATAAGATTTTGAAAACAAAACCTAAAAACAAAGCAGTCAATACATTCGCTATCAAAAAGCTTTTAATTGTAAACTTATAATTTTTAATATAATACAAATAACAAGCAACCGGAATAGCTAAGATTACCATTAAGTGAACGCCGGTTCCCAATCCGATAACCAATGAAATCAGCAAAAACCACTTATCGGCTCTTTTTTTGTCTTTTTCCTCTTCCCATTTACAAGCTAACCAAACTAAAATTGCCGTAAACAAAGAAGCCATGGCATATACTTCTCCTTCTACTGCGGAAAACCAAAAAGAATCACTGAACATGAATACAGCAGCTCCGACAATTCCACTTCCCAATGCTATTAAAACTTGACTTTGTGTCAGACTTTCTGTTTCTATTCTTTCTTGTACTTCATTTTGAACGTTTACTTTAAACATTCTTCGTGCAAAATGAGTAATCGTCCAAAATAAAAACATAATCGTCAGGGCACTGCTTAATGCTGACATTGCATTGATTAAAATTGCGTATTTACTTCCATCGCCAAATGCCAAACCGGACCAAAGAGCTCCAATAAGCTGAAAAAGAGCTGCACCCGGAGCGTGAGTTACTCCTAATTTTGAAGAAGAAACAATGTACTCACCACAGTCCCAGAAACTTAACTTTCGTTCCATGGTAAGTAAGTAAACAGCCGAAGCCACCAAAAACATAGCTATACCAATACGATTGTTCCACTTTTTAAAAGGAATATTCATCTTTATTTTTAATTATCCTGCGAAAATATGAACTATTTCAGAGTTTAAACCGCTAAGGAATCGTAAAATCATGAATAATAAGAGAAAAAAGAAAGAAAGTTTTCAAACATTTATTAATAATTTTAAAAAATTAAGGAACTACATCAAAAAAACCTTTAAATTTGTCCGGCAAAAAGCAATGCCTTTATCACACAAAATTATCCAGGATGCCATCACCTTTGACGATGTGCTTTTGGTTCCGTCTTATTCCGAAATTCTACCGAATCAGGTTTCATTAAAAACACGTCTAACCGACAAAATCATGCTGAATATTCCTTTGGTTTCAGCTGCCATGGATACGGTTTCTGAGTCAAAGTTAGCTATTGCATTGGCTCGGGAAGGAGGACTTTCATTCATCCATAAAAACATGTCCATTGAAGACCAAGCGCATGAAATAGATGCTGTGAAACGTTCAGAAAACGGAATGATTTCAGATCCCATCACACTTTCACGTCATCATACTTTGAAAGATGCAGAAGACTTGATGCGGCAATACAGAATTTCAGGTTTACCGGTAATTGAAGAAGACCGCACTGTGGTTGGAATCATCACCAATCGCGATATTCGTTACCAAACTAATATGGAGCAATTGGTGGAAGAAGTTATGACCAAAGACAATTTAATTACTTCAGACATCACTACTGATTTAGAAAAAGCAAAAAATATTTTACTGAAAAATAGAGTAGAAAAACTTCCGATTGTGGATGTTCATTTCAAACTCATCGGATTAATCACCATCAAAGACATTGATAATTTAACCGAATTTCCTAATGCCTGTAAAGACAGCCAAGGGCGACTTCGGGTAGGAGCCGGAATTGGTGTTGGTGTAGAAAGTTTAGAAAGAATTCAAGCTTTAGTGAACCGAGGTGTAGATATTATCGCTTTAGACTCGGCTCATGGTCATTCAAAAGGAGTAATTGAGAAAGTAAAAGAAGTTCGAAATGCTTTCCCGGATTTGGATATTGTAGGTGGAAACATTGTTACCGCAGCCGCTGCCAAAGATTTGATTGCTGCCGGAGCTAATGTACTAAAAGTCGGCGTAGGACCCGGTTCTATCTGTACTACACGAGTAATTGCCGGCGTCGGTGTTCCGCAACTTTCAGCTATTTATGATGTCTATGAATACGCAAAAACTAAAAATGTTTCCGTGATTGCCGATGGAGGGATTAAACTTTCGGGCGATATTGTAAAAGCAATCGCTTCCGGTGCTAATGTTGTAATGATGGGAAGTTTGTTTGCCGGAACGGACGAAGCTCCCGGAGAAGAAGTCATTTATCAAGGTCGTAAATTCAAAGCTTATCAGGGAATGGGCTCACTTTCAGCTATGAAACGCGGAAGTAAAGACCGGTATTTCCAATCGGATGTTAAAAAATTAGTTCCGGAAGGAATCGAAGGAAGAGTTCCGTACAAAGGAAATTTATCGGAAGTAGTTTATCAATTATGTGGCGGATTACGAGCCGGAATGGGCTATTGCGGAACCCCAACGATTGAAGATTTAATCCAAAATGGGAAGTTTGTGAAAATCACCAATGCCGGATTGAATGAAAGTCATCCGCACGATGTGGTCATTACCAAAGAGGCTCCTAATTATTCCAATTAAGCAATTGATTGTCAGATTTAATTTTCTTTCTCCTAAATTCTTACAATGAAAAAAATAGCCATTATCGGAGGAGGAGCAGCCGGTTTTTTTGTTGCGGCAAATCTGGAAAAAGAATTGGGAAGTCAAACTGTTATTTTTGAACAATCTTCACTTCCTCTTCAAAAAGTCAGAGTTTCGGGCGGCGGTCGTTGCAATCTCACTCATGCTTGTTTTGACCCAAAGGAATTAGTCGAATTTTATCCAAGGGGAAAAAAAGAATTGCTCAGTGTTTTCAATAAATTTCAACCGGGCGACACTCTGAATTGGTTTGAGGCAAAAGGAATTCCGCTTAAAATTGAAGAAGACAACCGGATTTTTCCTGTTTCGGATTCTTCTTTAAGCGTAATCGAATGTTTTTTGGACAAAATTGAAAAAAACGGTGTTGAAATTCGATTAAGTGAGGGAATTCAAAAAATCGAAAAACAAGAGAACCATTTTGTAATTCATACAAAAACAAACTCTTATACTTTTAAAACTATAGTTTTCACACCGGGAAGCAGTCCAAAATCTATGGAATTAGTCCGAAATTTAGGCCATAAAATCATCCCTTTAGTTCCTTCACTTTTTACCTTCAATATCAAAGATGAACGATTGCAAAATTTAATGGGGATCAGTTTTGATTGGGCAGAAATCTCAATTCCAAAATTAAAATTAGAATCCGAAGGTCCTTTATTAATCACACATTGGGGATTGAGCGGTCCGGGAATTTTAAAATTATCCGCTTGGGGAGCAATTGAACTTTATCAATTGAATTATGATTTTCAGATTAAAATCAATTTCATACAAAAAGAAACCCAAGAATGTATGGATGAATTAATGAATTTCAAACAAGAAAACGCTAAAAAACACGTCTGTAAAACCCATCCTTTTTCATTTCCAAAACGTTTTTGGCAACGAGTTTTAAACGTTTTAAAAATCAATCCGAATGTGACTTATTCCGAATTAAATAAACAACAAATTCAAAGAATTTCAGAAGAACTGACACAGGCTGTTTTTCAAGTCAAAGGAAAAAGTACTTTCAAGGATGAATTTGTAACTGCCGGTGGTGTGGACTTAAAAGAAATCAATTTTAAAACCATGGAGAGCAAACTGATTCCGGGATTTTTTATAGCCGGAGAAGTACTGAATATTGATGCAGTTACCGGTGGCTTTAACTTTCAAGCGTGCTGGAGCGAGGCCTATTTAATTGCTACTCATTTGAATGAAAACTTCTCAGCATACGACAAAAAATAATCTTATTCTTCTGTACTTCGCTGAGACAAACGGTCTTTTACATATTCCACTTCTGTTTTTCCGTGTGGTTTCGGATTTCCGTTTTCATCCAAATTCACCATTACGATATTATCTACGGTAATAATGGTTTTATGGGTCATTTTATTTCGAACCCGGCAATGCAAGACCAAAGATGTTTTCCCGAATTTCACGACTTCCATTCCGATTTCAACAATATCACCTTCTTTTGCTGAATTGATGAAATTAATTTCAGACATAAATTTGGTTACCACATTTTTATTTTCCAATTGAATGATGGAATAAAGAGCAGCTTCTTCGTCAATCCATGCTAACAAAGCACCACCAAACAAAGTCTTATTGGCATTTAAATCTTGTGGTTTTACCCATTTTCTGGTATGAAAATTCATTTTATTTTTATTTTACTGATTCTCCAAAATTAGTATTAATTCAAGTTATTTCCCAAAATAAGCTCCGAAAGAATCCATTATTTTTCAATCTGTTTTATTTTTTTAAAACTTTCACGCAACCTTTTTTTATTTTCCCATCTTAAAGATAAAGTGTTAATCTGTTATAAGAATTATTTTTAAGTTTTTTGCTTTTATTACCCCTTTATTCGAGAGTTGCTTCCTGCTTTGAAGCAACTTTTTTTATAAAAAATTTACCGAAAACTTTACAAATTAATTCAATAGAAATGTTGCACATTTGCGAAATGAAATTTCTTGCGAATAAATGGATTTTGCTGACCATTTTGGCATTGACCTGGGGCAGCTCTTTCATTATGATAAAACAAAGTATTGTGGCCTATACGCCTATGCAGGTAGGTGCTTTACGTTTAACGATTGCCGGATTGGCATTAGTTGGATTTGGAATCCGGAATTTCAAATACATTCCAAAAAAATTAATCGGATGGGTAATTTTAGGCGGATGCTTAGGGAATTTCATTCCGATGTTTTTATTTCCCTTAGCACAACAAAAAGTCAGCAGTTCCATGGCCGGAATTCTTGATTCCTTAGTTCCTATTTTTGTATTAATTTTTGGATTTTTATTTTTTAAAATTAAAAGTAGCCGAATGCAGGTTTTAGGTGCTCTCATCGGCTTTGTAGGTGCTTTTATTTTAATTCAAAATAATGATAAAGGCGTTTCAAATGATTTATTTTATTCTTTTTTAATCATTTTAGCTACTATTTTATATGGAATTAACGGACTGATTATCAGCCGATACTTAAATGATATTCCTTCTTTTAAACTATCGTCGGTTGTTTTCACTATTTGGTTGGGGCCTTCACTCCTTATTTTAGGGTTTTCCGGCTTTTTCACTGATTTCACAGCAAGTCAAGTACAATTAAAAGGATTGGGATTTGTAGCAATTTTAGGTTTAATCGGAACGGCAACTGCCATGATTTTATATTACAAATTGATTCAACAAACTTCGGCTGTTTTTGCTGCTTCAGTTACCTATTTAATGCCGATTATAGCTGTAATTTGGGGAATCTTAGATGGTGAAAAACTACATTTAACCCATTTAGCAGGTGGAATTCTGATTCTGTTAGGCGTTTATTTAATTCAAGAAAAACCGCAAAAAGAGTTTGTTGGTACTTTGTAAATTGTTCAGAAATCCATTATTTCATTTGGCTGGCTTTCGTTCAATTGATTGATTTCATCGAAAACAGCAAATAATTCATCCAACTTATCCAAAGTTACCAATTGCTTTTTAAAGGGTTTAAAATGTGATATTCCTTTAAAATAATTGTTATAGTGCATACGGGTTTCCAAAATTCCGGTTCGTTCACCTTTCCACTCACAAGCCCAAATCAAGTGTTGTTTTGCTGCCTCCACTCTTTCGCTTAAAGAAGGTAATTCCAAAAGTTTTCCGGTTGTAATGAAATGCTTAATCTGATTAAAAATCCAAGGATTCCCAATGGCGGCACGTCCAATCATAATACCGTCCACACCATATTTTGTTTTGTATTCCAGTGCTTTTTGAGGCGAATCAATGTCGCCATTTCCGAAAATCGGAATTACAATATTGGGATTGGCTTTTACTTTTGCAATTTCTGTCCAATCGGCTTCTCCTTTGTACATTTGCGAACGGGTTCGTCCGTGAATAGAAAGTGCTTTAATTCCAACTTCTTGAAGACGTTCGGCTGTTTCCTGAATATTGATACTGTCGCAATCCCAACCCAAACGAGTTTTAACTGTAACCGGCAAATGAGTACTTTGGACAACTGCTTTTGTTAATCGGACCATCAAGTCCACATCTTTTAAAACGCCGGCTCCGGCACCTTTACAAACTACTTTTTTTACCGGACAGCCAAAATTAATATCCACCAAATCCGGCTGAACCGTCTCCACAATTTTGGCAGAAAGTGCCATGGCTTCTTCATCTCCTCCAAAAATCTGAATACCAACGGGTCGTTCGTAATCAAAAATATCTAATTTTTGTCGGCTTTTTATGGCATCTCGAATTAATCCTTCGGATGAAATAAATTCAGAATACATCAAATCGGCTCCGTTTAGTTTACACAAACGACGAAAAGGCGGGTCGCTTACGTCTTCCATAGGAGCAAGAAGTAACGGAAAATCCGGTAATTCGATGTTTCCAATTTTAACCAAATTCAAAATTTTTGCAAAGATATGAATTTGAAAAGGACACCACAAAAAAACAAAATTGCACCAATTACAGTACTCACTTTCTTAAAAAAAGAGCCGAGAATTCCCTTTTCATAAATTGTCCTAATTTCAGTTTTTAGTCGATTAAAAAAAGTCCGGACAAAAATCAGATTTCGGGCGATGGTTTTCTTGTAAAATAAAAAAATCAATTTGTAAATCTCGAAAGTTTCCCTTCCTTTTTTATTCTTTTTCAAAGTTAAGTCGGACTTTTTTGAGAAAAAAACCGACAAACGCCATTGAATCTTATCACTTGATTTAGAATTAGTTTGAGATCCTATGAACGGTATTGAACGATACTGAAAGGTTTATTTTACAAAAACAGGGGGGGGTTGTTCGGGTCTTGTTCGGGAGTTGTTCGGACAGACCCTCTTTAAACGCAGTTTTCTCGAACGAAACTCGAACGAAACTCGAACAAAGGGTTCAAAAAATCGAATTTTTAGAAGAATTTCAAAAAAACGAACGTATTTTACAATTGTTTTACAAGAGTTTTACAATAGATTCAGAAAAAATTTGTATATCTTTGCAAACTTTAATCCCTTTCGGGAAATCTGCACAAAAAAACAGTTTTTGCACACTATACAATTTTTACAGTTTACATAAGATTAATAACCCCAACAAAGCATTCAGAAATTGCCTTGACTTTTTGTTTCTTTTGTGTCAAGACAAAAGAATGAAAAATCAGAAGGCAAGATTCAGAAGGCATATATCTTGTATATGCACGGATTACAAATCTGCGTAATTGGAGCTCAGCGGGTTTAAATGAAAATTTATCTTTTTTAAAAACCCCACCCATAATTTAGCGCATAAATAATAGTTCAAATGTAATTATTTTTTTATAACTATTTATAATACGTTATGCGCATTTTAAATAGTTATAATTAAAATTTAT
>JAVFAE010000026.1:0-14335 GCA_034002605.1 Weeksellaceae bacterium
ATTTCCCAGAACTCTCCTGCTTCTGTTTCTGCCGTACCGGTCATACCTGCCAGTTTGTTGTACATACGGAAGTAATTCTGTAAAGTAACGGTTGCAAATGTTTGAGTTGCCGCTTCAACTTTTACATTTTCTTTGGCTTCAATTGCTTGGTGTAATCCATCGGAATAACGACGACCGTCCATAATACGTCCGGTTTGTTCATCTACGATTTTTACCTGACCTTCCATTACCACATATTCAATATCTTTTTCAAATAATGTATAGGCTTTCAACAATTGTGTTAGTGTGTGGATTCTCTCTGATTTAATAGAAAAATCACGGAAGAATTCTTCTTTTTCTTTGTATTCTTCTTCTTTTGGTAGTTTTTTGGCTTCAATTTCTGCTAAAACTGTTCCTACATCTGGTAAAATAAAGAAATTTGGGTCTTCCATTCCTTGTGAAAGGTATTCAATCCCTCGGTCGGTCAAATCTACTTGATTATTTTTTTCATCAATAGAAAAATACAAATGCTGATCAACTTCCGGCATTTCCCGGTTATTATCTGCAATATAATGTGCTTCTGTTTTTTGTAATTGAGTCCGAATTCCTTCCTGACTTAAAAATTTAATCAAAGGTTTGTACTTTGGTAAACCTCTAAAAACTTGGTACAAATGGAATCCGGCTTCTTTTTTATCACCTTCTTCAAATGTTTTTTTAGCTACATTTAAAGTTTTAGACAATTGTTCTCGTTGAACATTGTATAATTTTTCAACTTTTGGCTTTAATGCGTCAAATTCCTGACGGTCGCCTTGCGGAACCGGTCCGGAAATAATCAAAGGAGTTCTTGCGTCATCAATTAATACAGAGTCCACCTCATCGACGATAGCAAAGTTTAATTCTCTTTGAACTAATCGTTCCGGACTGTTTGCCATATTGTCACGCAGATAATCAAATCCGAATTCGTTATTTGTTCCATATACAATATCGGATTGGTAGGCTTTTTTTCTTCCTTCTGAATTAGGTTGGTGGTTGTCAATACAATCTACGCTCAATCCGTGAAACTCAAAAATCGGAGCCATCCAAGTCGAGTCCCTTCTTGCTAAATAATCATTCACTGTTACAAGGTGTACTCCTCGTCCTGTCAGAGCATTTAGATATACCGGTAAAGTAGCTACTAACGTTTTTCCTTCTCCGGTTTGCATTTCTGCAATTTTCCCTTGATGAAGGGCAGTACCTCCAATCAATTGAACATCATAATGCACCATATCCCAAACAACTTCTTTTCCGGCTGCATCCCAAGAATTTTTCCATTTTGCATTAACTTCATCAACTAATTCTACATAGGATTTTGTAGCCGAAAGCTCCCGGTCAAACTGAGTAGCGGTAACTTCAATTTCTGAATTGGCTGCAAATCGTTTAGCTGTTTGTTTTACAACTGCAAAAGCTTCGGGTAAAATATCGAGTAAAATCTTCTCTTCGATTTCGTAAGCATCTTTATTAAGTGTGTCAATTTGATCATAAAGAATTTCTTTTTCTTCAAAATCTTTAATGCTTTCTATTTTTTGCTTTAATTCTTCAATTTCTTGTTTTTGAGATAAGGTTGCTTTTTTTAATTTGGCACGAAACTCGTCTGACTTCGCACGTAATTCATCATGTGATAACTTTTCTATTTGTTTTTCAGCTTCTAAAACCTTATCAGCATATTTATGTAATTCTTTTACGTCTTTTTTGTTTTTATCTCCTAAAAAACCTTTTAATATTTTCTCTATTATATTGTCCATACTTTATTTTTTCCTTTCTCAATATGTTATCAAGTAAATATCTGTATATCTTCGAAAGAGGATTATTTTACATTTTGAATAAAAAAAGCCCGTATTTGGGCTTTCCTTCTTTTTTAATACTCATCTTCGTTCCACAAAAAATCTTCATCAGTCGGATAATCTGACCAAATTTCCTCAATACTTTCATAAGAGTCTCCTTCATCTTCAATAGACTGTAAATTTTCCACCACTTCCAATGGAGCTCCCGTGCGAATTGCGTAATCAATCAATTCATCTTTTGTTGCCGGCCAAGGTGCATCACTCAAATAAGATGCTAATTCTAAAGTCCAATACATATCCTAAGCTTTATTTTTACTGTTAATTTACTAAAACTTTCATTTTTTGATTGTTCTCTCGCTATCAAAAAATCTGCCAAAGCGATTCTGTCAGTTTTTGAACGTTTTTTTCTTAATTTTGGCAAATGTATCGAAAATTATGACAAATAAAATAACAAATTTATTCAAAATTAAATATCCTATCATCCAAGGCGGTATGATTTGGAATAGTGGTTGGAAATTGGCTTCAGCAGTAAGCAATGAAGGTGGTTTGGGTTTATTGGGAGCCGGCAGTATGTATCCGGACATTTTAAAAGAACACATTATTAAATGCAAACAAGCTACAAATAAGCCATTCGGAGTGAATTTACCTATGCTTTATCCGGCTATTGAACAACATATTGAAACAATTATTGAACATAAAATACCCATTGTTTTCACTTCGGCAGGAAATCCAAAAACTTGGACAGAAATACTAAAAAAAGAAGGAATTACGGTCGTTCACGTGGTCAGTAGTTCTAAATTCGCTTTAAAAGCACAAGATGCCGGTGTGGACGCAATTGTAGCAGAAGGTTTTGAAGCAGGTGGACATAATGGCAGAGAAGAAACTACGACTTTTTGTCTGATTCCGGAAGTAAAAAGAAAAATTCAACTCCCTTTAATCGCTGCCGGAGGAATCGGAACCGGAAAACAAATTTTAGCTGCTTTTGCCTTAGGTGCGGATGGAGTACAAATCGGCTCTCGTTTTGCTGCTACTTTTGAATCTTCTTCACATGAATTATTCAAAAATGAAATTTTAAAGGCACAAGAAGGTGATACCGTTCTGACTTTAAAAGAACTTGCTCCTGTTCGATTAATTAAAAATCCTTTCTATGAAAAAGTAATGACCGCTTACCAAAATTGCGCTTCAAAAGAAGATTTAATCGAAATTTTAGGAAGAGCAAGAGCAAAAAAAGGAATGTTTGAAGGTGATTTAATTGAAGGGGAATTAGAAATCGGACAAGTTTCGGCTTTAATAGATGAAATTCAATCGGTAAAAGATGTTTTTAAAAACCTTTTAGAGGAAATTCATTCCTTTAATTTTTCTGAAATTCAAACTACTTTTAAATAAAAAACACCTATTTTCTTTTTATTTACTAATTTTATCATGACCTTTACCTGCTCAAAAACAATTGATTATGAAAAAATTTTATTTATTACTATTTAATTTATCTCTTGCCTCAATGGTTTGGGGACAATGGACGAACGATTACAATGTAAATACATTGGCTGCAGAAAGTCAAACGAACGACATACAATCCATCGGAACAAATGATGGAAAAACGTATATTATTTTTTGGGACGAAGATGCCGGATATGATTTAAGAGTCCAATTGATTGATGAAAACGGCTATGCTCTTTTCGGTTCAAACGGAATGTTAGTCAATGCTGTTGCGGACAATGGAACTTGGACGGCAACCCGTTCCAATGTAGTCGATGCTGACGGAAATTTATACGTTGGATTTACCGCTACTAATGATGGAAACGGCTATGTTAACAAAATTTCTCCTGATGGAACACAATTGTACGGGGAAAATGGCATCATCATTCCGGATGCTTGGGATCTAAAACTATTAGCATTAGCTGATGGTGGCGTTTTAGTTGGTTGGTTAGGCGGAGCAAACGGAATGTTAATGAAGTATGATGCTACGGGTACTCCGGTATGGGACACTGCAAAAACAGTAGGATCAGGCAACTCCTCACTTCCGTTTTCAGCTATTGGAGAATTAGCCCTTTTATCTGATGGAAGTTTTATTGTAATCGTACACGGAAAAGCTACTTCATGGATGATTGACTCTACTGTTTCAGCATTCCGATTTGATGAAGATGGAGATGAGATATGGTCAGTATCTCCCATTTCCAATCAAACTTTGGCAAGCAACCGGCGTTATCCTTTACTCCAAGATGGCGATGTGGTTTATTTGGGCTATTACGGTTCAACCGGTTTCCGATTTGATTCTTTTCTTCAAAGAATTAATCCAGACGGAGAACTTCCATGGGGAGTAGACGGTGCGGATTTTTCTTTAAATGATACTTTTTATGAAATGACAACCAGCATTGCTTTCGATGAAAATTCAGATTATATTTGGTCTTCCTCAAATATTTGCAACAATACACAAACTGAATATGGGCAATACATTCAAAAGTTTGACAAAGAAACCGGAGAACGCTTATTAGGCGAAAATGCAAAAGAAATTTTTCCGGTTTCAGCTCAAAATTGGATTGCAGTGGGAGATTTACAATTAGTAGATGACCAACCCTTATTTTTGTTTTCAAATGACATCAGCAATGGAGTAAACTCAATTCAGCTTGGTGTTGTTTTCTTGGACTCTGAAGGGGACTTTAAATGGGAAGATGAATATTTGATGATTGCGACCAGTTCGGGCAATAAATTTCGTTATGATTTTACAAAAAATATAGACGGACAAAGCGTTGCCATTTGGGCAGAAAATAGAGAAGGTGGAAATTATGCTTTTGCTCAAAATATCCTCATTGAAGAAGAAACACAATCAGTAGTTGATTTAAACAAAACAAAAACAACTATTTACCCAAACCCATCTAATGGAATGGTTTACGTACAATCAGAATCGATTGTTGTGAAAATTGAAGTTTTCGATTGGAATGGAAAGAAAATTTTACAAAAATCAAATTCAAAATCTGTGAATCTAAATTCATTACCAAATGGAGTTTATTTAATCAAAACAACTTTAAATGACCAAAGTGTAAAAGTAAATAAACTCATTAAAAAATAGTTGAAATTTCATAAAAAGCCAATAATTTCAATTATAGGAATTCTGTTGTTTTTACAAATTATTTATAAAAAACAACAGAATTCTTTTTGTATTTTAAATCTAAAAATGAAGTGATTAAATTTAAAAAATAAATTCACGTAATTTGTGAGCCAAAAAGAATTAAAAATCAGAAAATGACAAAAAAACAACGAGCTGAATGGATAATGACTGAATTGGAAAAATTATATCCAACACCTCCTATTCCGCTCGATCACAGTGATTCTTTCACTTTATTAGTTGCCGTTATGCTTTCGGCACAAACAACCGATAAAAAAGTAAATGAAATTACTCCGGAACTATTTGCTCGTGCCAATAATCCTAAAGCAATGAGTCTTTTAGAGGTAGAAGAAATCAAAGAGTTGATAAAACAAATCGGACTTTCCAACACAAAAGCTAAAAATTTAAAAAAACTGTCGGAAATTCTGGTTGAGAAACACAACAGCATTGTTCCTCAAACATTTGAAGAATTGGAAGCTTTACCGGGTGTAGGCCACAAAACCGCTTCTGTTGTCATGTCACAAGCCTTTGGACATCCGGCTTTTCCGGTTGATACACATATACACCGTTTGATGGAACGATGGAAATTAAGCAATGGAAAATCAGTAATACAAACTGAAAAAGATGCAAAGAAATATTTCCCAAAAGACCGATGGAATAAACTTCATATTCAAATTATTTATTACGGGAGAGAATATTCGCCGGCAAGAAATTGGAGCTTAGAAAAAGATTTTATCACTCGTAAAATCATGGAAAACTAAACACTTTTGAAACAACTTCATTATCATCATTTATTTTAACTAAATTTGCAAATTAAACCAGTACTTTCCAATTATGATAATAAATACTGTGATTACAGGTTCCGGGCACTTTTTACCGGAACAAATCGTAAAGAATTCAGCCTTTTTGGATTATGAATTTTATGATGAAAGTGGAGAAAAGATAGAAAAACCTATTGAAGAAACCATCCAAAAATTTCAGGAAATTACAGAAATAGAAGAAAGACGTTATGCGGATAATTCTATGTTTACCTCAGATTTGGCAGTGCTTGCCGCTCAAAGAGCAATTGAAAATGCCGGAATCAACAAAGATGAACTGGATTATGTCATTGTTGCTAATAATTACGGCGATATCGACCCAATTCACCGCCAAGTGGACAGTATGCCATCAATTGCAACACGAGTAAAACATAAATTGGAAATAAAAAACAATCATTGTCGTCCTTATGATATGCTTTTTGGTTGCCCGGGATGGATTGAAGGATTAATCCTGGCACATCATCTTTTTCAATCAGGAACTGCAAAAAAAGCTTTAGTTATTGGTGCCGATACTTTGTCGAGAGCCGTTGACCCACACGACAGAACAGCTATGATTTTTGCAGACGGAGCGGGAGCCGTAGTATTGGAAGCTAAAGAATCTGACAGAAAAGAAGGAATTATTTCCTATGACACTCTTTGTGACAGTCTCGATGAAATGGATTATTTAATGAATTCCCAGTCACTAAAAGAATCTTATGAAGGTTCTAAAGTCAACATTAAAATGCGCGGACGTAAAGTATATGAATATGCACTCAGAAAAGTTCCGGCATTGATAAAACGAGTAATTGACAATTCGGGATTAGAGATTGGAGATATTGATAAAATATTATTGCACCAAGCCAATGCAAAAATGGATCATGCTATGATTCAGCGTTTATTTAAATTATATGGAATCCGGGAATTTTCTGAGGATGTTGCCCCAATGACTGTTCAGAAATTTGGAAATTCATCGGTTGCTACTGTTCCAACCATGTACGATTTAATAGCAAGAAAGCAATTAGGAAACCATGAATTCAAATCAGGAAACCATCTTGTCTTTGGTTCTGTCGGAGCCGGAATGAATATCAATGCAATTGTCTATAAAATTCCTCTTAATTTCTAAAAAATTGTTAATTCAGAAAGGGTTTTGTTAATTTTTTCACAAATTTTGTAAAGTGATGAATAACACTCGTTTATTGCTGTTACATTTGCGCTAAATCAAAAAAACAGGAAAGGCGTAAAGAATTTAAAATGAAAGGAATAAATCTGCTGATTATTGTAAGTATTTCAATTTTAACTACCTCGTGCGGTACTTTAATTTCGGCGAATCAACCCAAGTCCGATTATCCTGTCTTAGAGCGTTCATACTACGCTCAAACTAGTATTCTGAATAAAAAATTATATTCTGAAAATAAAATCAAAGAAGTTAAATCGACTTCTTCCGATTCAAAAGTTCCAAATACATTAGACGAATTAAAAGACATCCACAAAATCGTTTTGGGTTCGTTTGTTTATCAAATTCTTTCCGAAGCCGAATCTTATTTAGGAACGCCTTATCGCTATGGAGGAACTACAAGAAAAGGAATTGACTGCTCTTCATTTGTTCAAAGTGTTTTTCAGATTTTTGACTACGAATTACCTCGAATTTCTGCTGCACAAGCTAAAGAAGGTCGTTTAGTTTCCAATGACGAATTACGTGCCGGTGACTTGGTTTTCTTTGCTACTTCCGGAAAAGGGCGTGTTTCACATGTTGGAATTGTTCATAATGTTTCAGACGAAGGCGAAGTTGAGTTCATTCACGCTTCTACTTCACAAGGTGTGATTGTAACTCCGCTCAGCAGTGCATATTGGTCCAAACGTTATTTGTACGCAAAGCGAATTATTGATTAAATTTTACGTGTTTTTTTATCCATTCTTCTGCTAAAAAATACGCATTTTTAGACTGAATTTCTGTTTCTGAAAACGTATTTTCTTTATACAAATCCAGAGCAACTTGAGTCATTTGTTCTTTAATGTACTCCTTGATTCTCAGCTTGTTTTGTTCTTCTCTTCGTTTTTCCAAATATTGATTGGACAGAATCGTTTTAAAATATTCTTCAGTTTTCTGCCAAACCTCTTCCAATCCTTGTCCTGTAAAGCCCGAACCCATTAAAACTTTTCGTTTCCATCCGGAGTTTTTTTGAGGTAAAAACTGTAACGAACGAGCGAAAGTTACTTTTACTTCTTGTGCTTTTTCCAAACCAAAACTGTCAATTTTATTAATAAAAATTAAATCAGACATTTCCATAATTCCTCGTTTAATTCCTTGCAATTCATCGCCTGCACCCGGAATTTGCAGAAATAAAAACAAATCCGTCATTGTATGAACCAAAGTTTCCGATTGTCCCACTCCTACTGTTTCAATTAAAATCACATCAAAACCGGCAGCTTCACAAAGTAATAAAGATTCATACGTTCGGGAAGCAATACCTCCCAATTGACCACTGTTTGCAGAAGGACGAATATACGCATTCGGATTTCGAGCCAAATCTTCCATTCGGGTTTTATCGCCCAGAATACTTCCGCCCGATAGCGTACTGCTTGGGTCAATTGCTAAAACAGCTACTTTTAAACCTTTTTGAGTTAATAAATTTCCAAAACTTTCAATAAAAGTACTTTTTCCAACACCCGGAACGCCCGTAATGGCTATTCTTTTGGATTTCCCGGTTAAGGGTAAAACTTTCTGAATAAGTTGTTGTGCTTCTTGTTGGTGCTGTTTCAAAGTACTTTCTGCCAAAGTAATTGCCCGACTCAGACTTACTCGATCGCCATTTTGGATTCCTTTGGCTAATTCATCTGTATTTATTGTATATGATTTCATCAAAAACAAATATACTATTTTGAATTTGGATTGTTCATTCTTTTTTAAATTCTTACTTTCGTTTAAAGTTTTGTTGGCAGTCATTGTAGAACGCAAAAAATAACTAAAACAAATTAATTTTGAGTGTGACTCGTCCTAAAAAAAGTTTACAGGTTAAAGATTAAATCCTACTACAAATTTACAATTAAAAATTAGTCCTGCAATTGGTTTACAGGAGTTGCCTTTTTCTGATAATAATTCTTCCATAATTTCTGTATTTTTAGTGCGTTTGACGAATGATGTACTTGATTGGGAGTAAGGTTACTGATGCTCATATGAGGTCTGTCGTCATTATAAAGACTTATCACGCTATCCAATAATTCCCTGGCTTCCTTGATATTATTGACTTCATAAGCATCAAGATATTCTTCTTTTATAATTCCATTTACTCTTTCTGCAATGGCATTTTCTAAAGGATCTCCGTTTTCAGTCATACTGATTTGTATGTTGACATGTTGGAAATGGTTTCGTTAATGGGAAATGTAACAATTGACCAAAACAATGAACCTTTTCTGCACAGCCACACAAGTTTCTCTTATTTAGACAATATTCATGAATTCTTTAAAGAATTGTTTGTAGCTATTCCAACCAAATGCAAATTGGAAATGAAAAGATTAAATAATTCTGAAAATATTGCTCATATTATTTGGTCTAGCAAATCGGATGCAACTAATATCCCAATGGGTTCAGATACTTTTGTTTTTGAGAATGGAAAATCAAATTTCATTCAGTGACACTTTACCAAAGAAAGAATTAAAAGTAAACAAATTGTATTTAAGTAACTTAAAAACCTCCTCATTAACATAGGATGTTTTTATAGTATAACACAATCACCATAAAACCAAGTCTTCCAGTTCATAGAAAAGTATTTTTAGAAAAGTGTATGGCTTTTTCCTTGTTTTAGGAAAACAACTCAAATAGCATCAAAATTTATTCGGATTTCATCGCTTTTCGGGCGGGAGCAACAAGCTAAAATAATGCCTTCTTCCTCATCTGATTCGGTCAAAATAAAATTTTCACCTACTACCACTTCTCCTTTTTCCAATTTACACATACAACTGCTGCAAATTCCTCCTTTACACGAATAAGGAGCATCAATTCCGGCATCAAGCATAGCGTCAACCAAGTTTTTTTTGGTGTCCCAAGTCAAGGTAGAAACTTCTCCATCCAGTTCTACCGTTACTTTCACTTCTGTTTGTTCGGCAGCATTTTCATTTTGAATTCTATCCAATCCTTCTGTTGAAAATAATTCAAAATGAATATTTTCTTTCGGAATTCCGGCAGAATGAATTTCATCTGTAATTACTCTAATCATTTTATTGGGACCGCAAACCAAAGCTTCATCTACTTCATTTATATCGACCAACTGATTTAAAATAAGCTGAAATTTAGGAGCATCCAAACGTCCTTCAAACAACCAATTGTCCACTTTGTGTTGACTGTAGAATAAATAAGGAAAAAAATTAAACGGATATTTTTGTTTGATTTCTTCCAATTCTTCTTTAAACATCACATCCTGAGGAGTTCTATTGGAATAAAACAAGTGAAAATTTACCCATTTTTCGGTTTCCAATGTATATTTTAATACGCTTAAAATGGGTGTGATTCCACTTCCTGCAACAAATGCCAGAATGGTTCTTTTTTCATCCGGACGACTGGGAATACCAAAACGACCGTTGGGCGTAGAAACTTTAACTGTATCGCCTTCTTTTATTTCTGAATTAATATAAGTAGAAACTTTTCCATTGGAAAGAGCTTTAATTCCAACGCTCCATCTCCCTTCTAAAGGACTCGAACACAAAGAATAATCCCGACGTTCATTTAAAATATCCAACGTTATATATTGACCGGCTTTGAACTCAAAATCAGGTTTTAATTCTTCAGGAACGTCAAAATCAATTGCCACAGAAACCGGAGTCAATTTCTGTACTTTTTTCACTGTTAAATTATGAAATTCCATGTTTTTCAAATTTGGTGCAAAGGTAAGGAAACTATTCGAGGCTGAAGAATTTAAGAAAATCAAATTCGTCCTTGTTCTTTCAATTTCCAATAACGAAGTAATCCTGAAACGGACATCCAGCTTGGGTTAGCGTATTCATAACGCTGTATATCTTCTTCATCAACCTTGGATTTTTTCAATTGTTCCCGGGTATAATTCATAAATTCCGGTGTGATTTCTTCTGCCGGAATTTGTTTGTCAAAATACGGTTTCATCCAATTTGCCCAATCATCCAAAATGAGTTCTAATTCATCCAAATGAGCTTTAGGCGAAGAAACAATTCCAAAATGAGTCAAATACAGTTTTTCGCTATTTTGGTTTTTTAATTTTTTAATGGAATCTTTCCAAAGTTCAATATTAATATCCGGTGGCGGACAAGGTGGAACTACCGGGCCTTGATTGATTTTTACTCCGGCAACATCACCACAAAAAATCGAATTATTCAACTGATAAGCATTGTGATGAATCGCATGTCCGGGAGTATAATGCACTTTAATTTCATGTTCGCCAATGTTCAAAATCATTTGGTCTTCTGCCGGAATTAATTGTTCGTGTGCTATTGGTTGCATTTCTCCCCAAAGTCGCTCCATATCGTCTTTATAAATCATTTTTGCTGAATTCCAAAGTTTTTCCGGATTTCCCAAATGAGGTAAACCAATGGGATGAACATAAATTTTCGCTCCATTTTGAGCAAATTTCCATGCAGCTCCGGCATGATCAAAATGAATATGAGTCAACAATACATGTTTTATTTCTTTCCAATTAAAACCTTTTTCCGCAATAGCCGATTGTAATGATTTAAAAGTAGTTTCCGGGCCGGATTCTATTAAAATCAATCCATCGGAAGATTCAATCAAAAAGGAAGCAATGGACGAACTTTCATTCAAAAAATTCAAATCTAAAATATGAATAATAGGAGTTGACAACATGATTTTGTTATTTTGAAATCAAGGTACTAAAAATCTGTTTAAACCGATTAATATTCGGTAATTTTAACGGAATTATTCTTCGTACGAATCCATTTCTTTATCGAAGAATTCATACGCTTGTTCGATTAATTCTGCTATTTCATTTTCCAATTCCACATCCGGTTCTTCTTCTAAAGCATCAAACCATTCAATTTCATCGGTTTCTACATTCATCAGAAAACGAGGGAATTCAGTATGTAAAATGTAAATATCTTCCGGAAAATCGGAACTGTCTGCGATTAAAAATTTAGGCATTTGCATGGATTAATTTTTTTGATTGTTTATGAAAGCGTAAAAGTAAGAGAATTGCTGAAATTGACAAACCAAATAACAAACCAATCCACATTCCGAGTGCTTGTAATTTAAAATAAATTGCCAATAATGCGCCCAAAGGAAGGGCTATAATCCAATAGGCGATAAAAGTGATGACCGATGGAACAAAAACGTCTTGCATTCCGCGCAATGCGCCTAATGTTACCAATTGAATTCCATCCGACAGTTGAAATAAAGCGGCAATAACCAATAAAGTAGCTGCCAATTGAACCACTTCTTCATTATTCAAATAAATTAATGGAAGTTGATAACGGAATAAAACAATGAAAATCCCACAAATTAACATGAAAATGACCGCCATTAAAATACTTGAAAATCCGGCTTCACGAAGTAATTTATAATTTTTTATTCCCAATTGATTTCCTACCCGAACGGTTGCTGCAACGCTCAGCCCCATGCACATCATAAAAGTAGTGGACGCTAAACTAATGGCAATTTGATGAGCTGCTAAGTTTACTTTTGCTGCTTCTAATCCTGCTGTATCTTGTGTGAGAGCATAACCGCAAATAAAAGCAGCTCCACTAAAAGCACTAACTTCAAAAAATGAACTGAAAGCTGTAGGAATTCCTAATTTCAATATTCTTTTTGAAATGCGTACATTGATTTTTTTAAACCGAACTATCTGCAAATAAGTTTTTGTTTTTTTGTAGGAAAATAGAACAATAACCAAGAAAATTACCATACTGATTCTCGACACAAAAGTCCCCCACCCTGCTCCGGTTACTTCTAAACGCGGAAAGCCCCAATTTCCATAAATCAATCCGTAATTAAGGAAAATATTTACCACATTTCCTAAAATCGTAGCAATCGTAACCGGAATTGTCAATGATAATCCTTCTGAAAATTGCCGGAAACTTTGAAAAATCATAATCGGAATTAATGACCACGCCATAATTGATAAAAATGGAATTGCCATCTCAACCACATCTTTTGGTTGGCCCAAATGATACAAAATCGGATGAATGAATTCCAATACCAAAAAAAGTAAAATCGCCAAAGTCAGATTCAATACCAAACCATTTGTAAAAATTTTTGAAACTTCCACCTTATCCCGTTTGGCATCTGCTGCTGCCACTAAAGGCGATATAGCAAAGCTAAACCCAAATGCCACAACTAAAGCTGTAATGAAAACGGCATTTCCTAAAGAAACTGCGCCCAAAGCTGTTTTTCCTAATTGTTCGTCCACAACATAATCGTACTGTCCACCCAAACCTCCTACCATTATATTGTCAACCAAATTGACCATTACCTGACCTGCCTGAGTAATCATAACCGGAATTGCTAATTTTAAATTCCGATTCAGGTGTTCTCTTCGATTCATTCGTATATTTTACCATAAAAAAATCCCTCATGAATGAAGGATTTTTTTCATTTTATGAGATGTTAATCTTATTTAATACTTTTTGCTGAATTTTCTTCTACTACTCCTTTGATTCTAAAGATTTTTCTGCCTTCTGTAACTGCATTTGAGTTAATTGTTACTGTTTTATTAAAAGCACCCGGTTTTGTTGTCGTTGTATAATCAACAGTCATATCAGCTGATTTTCCCGGAGCAATAGGCTCTTTTGGCCAGGCCGGAACCGTGCAACCACAAGAAGCTTTAGCTTCTGAAATAATTAAAGGCTTGTCTCCCGTATTTTTAATTTTTACCGTCGTGACTGCCTTTCCTCCATATTTAATGCTTCCTAAATCAACATTTGACTCGCTGAGTTCAATCTCTTGTGCGTTCATAAAAGCGATTCCTCCTATTAAAAATGCACCCGTTAATAATAATTTTTTCATTTTTGTTGTGTTTTTGTTGAACAAATTTAGAAATTAAAATTTAAAAATAGTCAATACTAATCTTACATTTGCAATTCATTAACAAAATATATACCAAAATCAGAAAATGGAACTACAAACAAAATACAATCCTCAAAGCGTTGAAAGTAAATGGTATTCCTATTGGATGAAGAATAATTACTTCTTTTCAAAACCGGATAACCGTAAACCTTACACTATTGTAATTCCACCCCCTAATGTTACAGGTGTGCTTCACATGGGACACATGTTGAACAATACCATTCAGGATGTTTTGATTCGTCGTGCCCGGATGAAAGGCTATAATGCCTGCTGGGTTCCGGGAACCGATCATGCTTCCATTGCAACCGAAGCTAAAGTAGTAGCTAAACTAAAAGATGAAGGAATTTCTAAATTTGAAATTGGAAGAGAAAAATTTTTAGAGCATGCCTGGGAATGGACACACAAACACGGTGGAATTATTTTGGAACAATTAAAAACATTAGGTTGCTCTTGTGATTGGAATCGCACAAAATTCACAATGGACGCTGATTTATCAGAATCTGTAACCAAAGTTTTTGTGGATTTATATAATAAAGGACTGATTTACAGAGGTTATCGAATGGTTAACTGGGATCCGGAAGCCAAAACCAATATT
>JAVFAE010000027.1:0-14241 GCA_034002605.1 Weeksellaceae bacterium
AAATGATTGAAATTGATGTAAATTTTCAGAATTAATTTCAGCAGTTGCAATTTGTTTGGTGTCCAAAAGAAATTGCCGCATACAGCCATTTAGTAAATAGGAAGTAGGAGTAAACCAGTTTTTGCCGTTGAAAAAAACCAAATTTGAATAGGAGGAATCGGTTACTTTTCCGTTTTGTGTTAGGATAATTTCATCTTCTGCTACAGCATCTTTCAATAAATCAAATATTTTTCGGTTTTCTCGTTTGTATTTGTATTGAATTTCATTATTCTCAATGAGTCGTATGGAATGAACCGGACGAATGGAATAAGGCAAAATTTCTATGGATTCGATTTTTTCGGCATATAAAATCCGACATTTATATTTTCCTTCTTTTTGCTGTTCAGGAATAGAAATACAGTGTGATAAATCCAATAAATCAGTTAAACCCAATGTTTTGTATCGTGTTTGATTTAGTCTTTTTTGGTGATAATCCAAATTACGAAGTATCCCATTTTCTAAGCAAATACTTTCAATAAATCGGGACATTCATCAAGAATTATTTTGTTTGTTCTAAGCCTTGAAAAAGTCGTTCTTTTGACATATAACCCAAAAGGAGTCGATCTAATTTTCCTTTGTTTGTCATCACAGCATAAGCCGGATATGATAATTTTCCACGTAATGAAAAATAAGCAAAGGAATTTACGCCTCGATAACCGCCATTTTGTGGTTTCAAAAATTTATAGGTTTTCCCTCTGAACTTCACTTCTTCTTTGGATTCAGCATCGAATTTAACAGGAATATAATGTTCATTAATGTATTTTATAACTTCCGGTTCTTTGAAGGTAGAAGTGTCCATTTTTTTACACCATCCACACCAATCTGTATAAAAATCGATGAATAAAAGCTTGTTCGGCGATTTTTTCATTTCAACTTCGGCTTGTTCCAAAGTTAACCAATTGATTTCTTGGCCAAATAAACCAAAACTTAAAAAGACAAAACTTAAAATAAAATACTTTTTCATTTGTTTTTGAATGTATAATGGAAACGATTTTTCCTTTTTGTTATTTGATTCCGTGCATTAATTTCTTCAAAGTTCCACCCAATAATAATGCAATGATACCTATAATAAACGGAACGAAAGTGAAAATCAAGAAAAAGGTGGAAATATTGTATTGTTCAGTAATATGGTCGATTTGTTGTCCCAAAACCCCTGAAGTTTTATTTCCGATTGCTAATGCTAAATACCATACACCAAACATAAAAGCGGTCATTCTTGCCGGAACCAATTTACTGACATAAGAAAGTCCAACCGGTTGCACGCAAAGTTCGCCCATCGTATGGAAAAAATAAGCCATAACTAACCAAACTAAACTTACTGAAGCGGTTTTTGCTCCTTGCGGAATATCTTTTGCACCAAAAGCAAGAAAGGCGAAACCAATTCCTAAAAAGAATAAACCAATGGCGTATTTTCCTGCTAAAGATGGATTGAACCTACTTTCCCACCATTTTGAGAAAATCGGAGCTAAAGCAATGATAAATAGTGAATTAAGTATCAAAAACCAAGTAGCCGGAATTTCAAGTTCATTGTCCTTCTTCTGAATGACGGTTGCCGGAATGCTTTCTTTGATTTCTGATGCTTTGATTTCGTCAATCATTTTAAAATTACTGCCTTTTTTGTCCAAATCTACAATATGAACTACATGACCGGATTTAAAATCGTCTAAAGCTCGGATGACAGCTGTTTCTTCTTTTAAAACAGCAGTTTCGTCCGGAACATTTAATTGGTTGACAGCCAAAGTTGCGGTGGATTCATTTCCATCTTTGTCAACTTTTGTAATTTCATAAGTGGAATAGCTGATTTCGTAAGAATATGTATTGAAATTGGCATAAATTTTCCAAAAAATCAATCCCCAAATTAAAATAAAACTGAATCCAAGAACTAAGTTTGAGGCCAAATAATTTTTATAAGTTTGTTTGAATAATAAAAATAAAACATAGGAAATAATAGCAACCGGAACTACGGTAATGATGACATCGACAATTCCGAAAATAGTGGCGGCATTACCCGACAAAACCCGATTGGTATAATCTTTTGCAAAGATACTCATGGAACCTCCTGCTTGTTCAAAAGCTGCCCAAAAGAAAATAATGAGCGATGCAATGACCATAACAGCCAACATTCTGTCTCTGACAATTTTGCTAAATCGTACAACTCTTGAAATCAATAAGAAAACAAATAAAAGCAAGGAAACAGTAATCACCGGATTGGACAAATCAGTGTCGCCGAATTTTAATAAACTATAGTCTGCAATTTTTGATAAAGGGTCATTAATTACCCAGGTTAAACCGCCCAAAGCGACTAAAACCATGATGATTTTATCGACTAATGTAAATGGATTAGGTTTTTCTTCATCGGAAGAATGATTTTTATTGGAGATTTCTGTTTTTTCTTCCTCAGTTTCATTTTTTTGAGTGGGAGCTAAACCAACGTTTCCAAATATATTGTGCGCCAACCAAAATTGTAATAAACCCAAAAGCATGAAAATTCCGGCTAAACCAAATCCCCAACTCCAGCCTACCATTTCGCCTAAATAACCGCAAAGCATGATTCCTAAAAAAGCTCCGGCATTTACTCCCATATAAAAAATGGTATAAGCTCCGTCTTTTTTTTCCGGATGATCTTTGTATAAAATGGAAATAAAGGAGGTCATATTGGGTTTGAAAAAACCGGTTCCTATAACCAATAAAAATAAACCTAAATATAAGAAAAACTCAGTTTCTATTGCCATGCTGGCGTGTCCGAGTGTCATAATCAAAGCACCGATAATGATGGCTTTTCGATAGCCTAAATAGCGGTCGGCTAATTGTCCTCCGATAATTGGTGTTAAGTACAAAAGAGCAAGATAAGTTCCATAAAGAGCCAAAGCATTTTCCCTTGGCCAGTCCCAACCTCCGATTCCGAATGCGCTGACTAAAAATAAAACTAACAATGCCCGCATTCCATAGAATGAAAAGCGTTCCCACATTTCGGTGAAAAATAAAACAAATAATCCGGCAGGATGTCCCAAAACCTGAGTCTTGAAAAATGAGTTTTCTTGTGCTTGATTTGACATATTTCAAAAATTAAACGGGCAAATTAATGAAAAAGCCCAATAGTACAAAAACACAGAGTAAATTTTTGGAAAAGAAATAAATAAAGTAGAAAAATAAAACTATTTATTTGGAAAATATTTTCGAGTATAAAAGAATATTCAATAAATAATAAAATAATTTTCGAGTATAAAAGAATATTTTATAAATTTGGGTAAATTTTCAAGCATGAAGGAAAATTTAAAAAAAATAAGAAAATTTAATTATTGGGATGAAAAAAAACCAGATACTGGTTTTGTCCGGGAGTCTTATACTAAAAAAATAGCTGATTACATCGGGAATAAATTGATAAAAGTTCTTGTAGGGCAAAGAAGAACAGGAAAGAGTTATGTGCTTCGACAATTGATGGAAAAATTGATAGATAAAGGTATTCAAGCTCAAAATATAGTGTACATTAATAAGGAATATTTAGAGTATGATTTTTTAAAAGATTATCTTGAGCTTAATCGGTTTTATGAAGCATATAGAGAAGAATTACAACCGGAAGGAAAGGTTTATTTATTCATAGATGAAATTCAAAATATACAAGAATGGGAACGGTTTGTAAATTCAAAATCTCAGGATTTTGCAGAAGAATGTGAGATTTTTATTACCGGTTCAAATTCAAAATTATTATCGGGTGAATTAGCTACTTTACTTTCGGGACGCTATGTTCAATTTGAAATACTACCTTTTAGTTATTTAGAATTTTTGAAAATTAACAAAAAAGAAAACTCAAAAAAACAGTTTATTCGTTATATGGAAACCGGTGGACTTCCCGAATTGATTTGGCTTCCAAACGAAGAAACCAAGCGGCATTATGTTTCTTCAGTTGTCGATACGGTTTTATTTCGGGACATAATTCAGCGGTACCAAATAAAAAACCCCGAATTGCTACGAAGTATTTTTATTTATCTGATAAATAACGCATCGAATTTAATTTCCATCAACAATATTGTGAAATATTACAAAGGTAAAAATCGCTTAACAACCTATGATACGTTGGCAAATTATATTTCTTTTATTGAAGAAACATTTATGATTCATAAGGCAGAACGTTATGATGTGCGAGGAAAAGAAACTTTGGGTGGTGTCTATAAGTTTTATGCTAATGACGCAGCTTATAAAAATTATATGTTTGGAGGATTTGGTTATGGTTTGGGTTATCAGTTGGAAAATTTAGTGTATTTAACATTGCGTCGTTATGGTTTTGAGATTTACATTGGAATTGTAAACGATAAAGAAATCGACTTTGTAGCTACTAAGCCGGAACAGACAATTTACATTCAGTCTGCATATAGTTTGGCTGAGGCAGAAACAGCAGAACGTGAGTATGCTTCTTTAAAAACAGTCTCAGATAATTATCCGAAAATAGTAATTTCAATGGATGATTTTAAATTACCGAATAATGAAGGAATTCTTCATTTAAGAGCTTGGGAATTGGAGCAATTTTTAAAAGAAAATGTGAAATAAGCGTAAAAAATTAAGGTGATAATCGCTCTTTGTTCCAATTTGAGCCTTTTTTTGAATACCGAATCCGGTCGTGCAAACGGCTTGGACGGCCTTGCCAAAATTCAATTTGATAAGGACGAATGAGATATCCACCCCAGTTTTCCGGACGTTTTATTTCTGTTTCAGTAAATTTTTCTTGTAGAATTTTCACGTTTTCATCTAAATCATAATCAAAATCAATGGCTTCACTTTGATTGGAAACTAAAGCACCTAAACGGCTTTCAAAAGGACGTTTGTTGAAATAATCATCCGATTTTTCAGCACTGATTTTCTCGGCTTCTCCTGTAATAATTACCTGACGCTCTAATTTATCCCAAAAAAAAGACAAACAAACTTTAGGATTGTGGGCAATAGCTTGTCCTTTTTGGCTGTTGTAATTGGTGTAAAAAACAAATCCTTCTTCATTAAATTCCCGCAAAAGCACAATACGGTTTTTTGGAAAACCATTTTTTTCTAAGGTCGAAATATTCATGGCATAAGGTTCATCGATCAGTTTAGATTGAGAAACTTCATTAAACCAACTGGAAAACAAACTGATAGGATTGCTTGGAACGGAATTGAAATCAATATAATTTTTAGAATATTCTTTTCTTTTATCACTTAAATCTTGTTCCATTTAATTTTTTTTTTATCTTTAAAAATCGGATGAATAATACAACCCAAAGATAATGCAAATAAAAACGCTGTCAAAAGGAAAAATTTTAATCGCACGACCTACTCTTTATGACGAAATATTCAATCGTTCGGTGATTTTATTGACTGATCATAATGAAGAAGGCTCGGTAGGTTTTATTTTAAATAAACCGATGGATTATTCGGTTACTGTATTTGTTTCGGAATTGGAATCCGAAGCAGTTGTTTATGGAGGAGGCCCGGTTGAAACGGAGAATTTATATTATTTACATAATCGACCGGATTTAATTGCGAATAGTGAACCTATTTGTAATGGCTTGTATTGGTCGGGTGATTATGAAGATGTTCGGAATGCTGTGAACGGAGGCTGGATTCAGGAAAATGAAATTCGGTTTTATTTGGGATATAGCGGTTGGGCAAAAGATCAATTACAATTGGAAGTTGATGAAAATGCGTGGATTATTGTAAATGACCGGGTAGATATTTTTAAAAATTGGGGAAATAATCTTTGGCGGCAACAATTGAAAAAATTAGGAGGTGAAAATTTGCTTTGGCTCAATACGCCTTTTGACCCCGGTATGAATTAAAAATCAATTAGTTCTTCATTTAAAAGTTCTGTAATCCAAGAAGTTTTGGTTATTTCATAATTTTTTTTTCGATTTTTCCCGAATGAAATAATCCCTTCACTTTCGATTAAAACAAAAACTTCATCTGATTTTTGGATTTCAAAGGGAAATAATTCAGTTTCTTCAAAAGTAAAATTGGGATTGCGTTTTAGTAATTGACATAATTTATTTCGGCTGACACTTCGGATTCCACCTTCTGTAGTTTTTGGTGTTTTCAATGAATCTCCTTGTAGGAAGAAAGGTGTTCCCAAAAGACTTCGCGCGACTCGTTTTTCAGAATTTAATAGAATTAAATCCCGATATTCATTTTCTTGTCGATAAATTTCGGCAATGATTTCCTCCGATTTGTGTGAATTAATTTGTGAAAAAAAACTATTATTTACGGTATAATCTCTGTAAATATCAATTTCTGAATCTGTTTGATTTTCCCAAGTATAAGCTGGTGATTTAAAAATTTTATCGATTTTAATTAAGTAAGAAACTTCTGAATGTGACAAAGAATTGGTGAAATCATTGTTTCGGAATATTGAAATTTTAATACGTGCATTTTTAAGTTGGTTGGCTTCTAAGACCATTTGGATTTTTTCTTCAAAAAACTCTTGAGTGAATTCGTTTGGAATTTTAAGCCGCAGAATTCGCATAGAAGCCATTAAGTTAAAATAATGTTCTTCCATTAATAAAGGCTTATATCCGGATATTTTTATGAACTCAGAAACAAAATCACCTAATTGAAATGCACGGTTATTTATATGAAAAACAGCGACCTCTTCATCAAATAAAGAATGATTCAACAAGTATTTCACTAAGATTAAATTTAGGAGCCTAAAATTTTCTTCAAATCATCTATTTGACTTTCCCACAATAATTTAGCATCATCTATTTCATCAGACTCAGCAAAATCAGTTACGACTAAAGCCACATCACCGGTTAAATCGTCTTCTACTATGGTTAATTCAAAGAAATATTTTGTGTCTTCATCTTCTTCCCATTGAAAACGGACATAGGTATCTTGTTTGCTTCTGATAAGAAAGGCAGACTGCTCGTCACCATCCCAGATAAAAGTATATTTTTCACCTCGTGAATTTACATTGTCCGCAAACCATTCCGACAAGCCCGATGGGTTGGATATATAGTTATAAAGTAGTGAAGGGGACGCATTTATAACAAATTCAGATTGGAATTTTTCTTTTGTCATGATTAATTTCAATTAAGCCGCAATATATAAAATAGCGTGTTATATGCAAACTTTTTTAAATAAGTTTTGCAAATTATGGATAAGATTTTATATTTGCACACCTTTTAGGCGAGGTAGCTCAGGTGGTTAGAGCGCAGGATTCATAACCCTGAGGTCGGGGGTTCAATTCCCCCCTTCGCTACTTAGTTTGCTCCGTTTATTTCAAATAAACGGAGTTTTTTTATGTTTGAATCCTGAATGTTTTGAAAGATGTTTACGTATTCGTTCAGATAGATCTTCACATGTATGACCAACGTAATATTTATCTATTGATTGACTGAATAAAATATAAACATAACACATAGGGTAAAGATATAAAAAAAAGCCACTCAAATTGTGGCTTTTGTGATCGCGACAGGATTCGAACCTGTGACCGTCTGCTTAGAAGGCAGATGCTCTATCCAGCTGAGCTACGCGACCCTAATACTATTAAAAACAAAATCTCAAAAATTCTTTCACTTTCGTTATATGAAATCTTGAGATTTTAAAGTCGGGGTGGCAGGATTCGAACCTGCGACCTCCTGGTCCCAAACCAGGCGCGATGACCGGACTACGCTACACCCCGAGTATTTCAAGTTGCGGAGAGACAGGGACTCGAACCCTGGCATCGGTTTCCCGATGACAGATTAGCAATCTGCTCCATTACCACTCTGGCACCTCTCCTCTGCCCATCTCTCACGATAACTGTGAAAGCGGATGCAAAAGTAAGAGCATACTTTGTCATTTGCAAGTATTTTAGTAAAATTTTTTCTTTTTTTCTGTTCTTTCTTTTTAACTATTTTTGCCTCAATAATCTAATACATTTTTTAAGTGAAAATAATAAAATTTTTCTCCATTTTAATTTCTTTGATAAGTCTAATGTCTTGTGCCTCTCGGCCTTCTTATAAAATAGTGAAAGAAGTGGTGCGAGATACGATAATTATTAATAATGAAACGAATCAATATGAATCTGCCCGGGTTGCTAAATTAGATAAATATAAAATATCAACTTCACATTATCCGGCGTTTGGGCAGGATGAACGAGTCCGCTATCTTGTTCTGCATTATACAGCTTTGGATAATGAAAAATCTTTAAAAGTACTGACAAAGCAAGAGGTTAGTGCGCATTATTTGGTTCCAAATGATTATACAGATTCAATTTATGTATTGGTTGATGAAACTAAAAGAGCCTGGCATGCCGGACTTAGTTATTGGAAAGGTGTAAATAATATTAATTTTTCATCCATCGGAATTGAAATTGTTAATTTAGGCTATACAACCGATAAAACTTTGACGGGAAATCCCGATTTAGCCGATGCTGAGCGTTATTTTTATGATTTTCCCCATTTTCAGATTGATAAAGTAGCCGTTTTAGCAAAAGATATAATTGAACGTTACAATATTAATCCGGTAAATGTTTTGGCACATTCTGATGTGGCACCTCAGCGAAAACACGATCCGGGTCCGAAATTCCCTTGGAAAAGATTGTACAAAGAATTTGGAATTGGTGCTTGGTATGAGGAGGTTCACTATAATTTATATTATTCTAAATTTCCTTTTTCAGAAACTGATTCTACTTCTTTTATTTTATCGGTTCAGGATGATTTGAACAAATATGGCTATGAAATTCAGAAAACCGGAATTTGGGATAAGCAAACTCAAAAAGTAATTACAGCTTTTCAATATCATTTTCGACCGGAAAAGTACGATGGTATAATGGATGCTGAAACTTGGGCAATTTTACAAGCTTTGATTTTAAAATACAGAAACTAATGCGATATTTCTTTTTGTTATCGTTGTTTTGCGTTTATACAGTAGGGTTTTCTCAAGAAATTAAACCGTTTACTTCGGATGAAATTGAGTTGATTTCGGAATCTCCCAATGAAAAAATGCGGGTGTATAATTTGAATAATTTAACCGATTCAATCGTACTTAAATCTGTTTCCATCCCGATTCCGGCTGATCATGATTTGACGAGTTTATTAGCAAGACGAATGTTGTTAAGCGTTCAAGACATAAATCATCCCGGTGTGGGAATTGCGGCTCCACAAGTAGGAGTAAATCGCCGAATGATTGTAGTACAACGTTTTGATAAGCCACAAACTCCTTTTGAGGTATTCTTGAATCCTGAAATTCTATGGGCTTCTGAATTGATGCAAAAAGGACCTGAAGGTGATTTGTCTTTTGATGAAAGAGGAGTTATTATGCGTCATTACAGTATCCAAATTCGCTATCAAACTTTAGAAGGAGAATGGAAAGAAGAATTTTTGGAAGGATTTACTTCGGTTATTTTTCAGCATGAACGCGATCATCTTGACGGAATCCTTTTGACAGACCGAAGAGAGGAACAAGCAAATGAAATTTTCCAATCAACCCATCCACATTATTTAAAAAAATAAATTAATTTCTTCGATAAAGAACACTCATTCGGTAGCCAATCACAACAAAAAAAATAGTGGAAGCCATAACGATTCCTGTGGTTAACAAAGCGTTTTTAGAGAATACAGAAACCAAAGAACTTGCTAAAAAACAACATCCTAATTGAATTGTATTCTGTAAGGCAGATGCTTTTCCGGCATTTTCTGAAAAATGTTTTAAAGCATTATTAACTACAATCGGATAGCAAGCTCCGTTACAAAGTGCCATACAACAAAAGGGAATAAGTAAAGTCGTTAGAGTAGGGGAAGTAAAGAGAATTATAAATAAAAGAAGAAGTATAAAAATGCTGTATCCAATCAATAAAAGTGGTAAAAGTTTTTTAGTTTTAACAGTATCCGGAAATAATCTCAGACTATATCCTCCTACGATGAAAGCAATAGTTTGTGGAACAAAACTCCAACCAATAGCACTTTCATCATAACCCATTTCTTTCAAGAAAAAAGGAGCTCCGGTAAGCCACGCAAAAAAACTGGCAGAACAAAAAGCATAAATCAAGATATTTCCAATGTAGTCTTTAAATTTAAAAAAAGAAGAATAAGATAAATTTCCTTTGGTTTTAGGAATGATTTTCTGATAATTTTTTAATGAAAACGTGTACAGAATCAGCAGAAAAGCAATAAGAGCCAAAACAATGAAAATATACCGCCATCCGAATTGCTGTAAAATCACAACACCCAATAAAGGAGCAAATGCCGGAGATAGAGCAACTAAAGGCATAATGGAAGCAAAAATTTTACTGGTTTCGGAACTTGGAAATCGTTCTATGACCAAAGCTTGCCAACAAACTGTTGCTGCACATACTCCAAAAGCCTGAAATACTCGTAAAACAAGAAAAACAGCAATATTGTGTGTGAGATAAATTCCGATGGAAGACAGACTAAAAATGGTTAAACCCATTAAAATTGTTTTTGGATTTCCGAATTTATCTGAAACAGGTCCCCAAAATAATTGAGCAATCCCGATTCCACCTAAATAAAGTGATAAACTTGAACTAATAAAAACCTTACTGGTGTTGAGATTATTTCTCATAATTTCAAAAGCAGGCAAATACATGTCAATGGCAAGAAATCCGATTATGCTTAAAAAAGCGAGGTAAATTAAAAAATGGAATTTATTTTCTTTCAGCATGAATTCTTAAACTTAAAACCAATAGATTTTTCAAGAATGTGCAAAATTAAGCTTTCTAATCGGAATGGACGAGTTAGAAATACGTTTAAATTTTGGTTGTTGGAATTTAAACTGTTAAGATTCTGATAGGCTTAGAATCTTTTTTTTATGAATTAAAATAAAACTTGTACAGATAGTTCTAATTTGTTAATTTTGCGCACTTGAAACTTAAATAAAAATGGCAAAAAAGAGTAAAAAGCAAGTATATACAACGGAGAAAGTAATTGATAGCTTGAATGAAACAGCTCATAAAGCGGAAAATTTCTTCGAAAGACATTCAAAAATCATATTAAGTATTTTTGGAGTTTTAGCTTTAATCGGAATTGGATATTTTGTGTATTTAAAAACTATTTTAGAACCAAAATCTGAAAAAGCTTTTACTGAAATGATTCAGGCTGATGAATATTTCAAACAAGATTCCGTTGTTTTGGCATTAAAAGGAAGTCCGGGAAGTTTTCAGGGTTATGAACAAATCATTCAAAATTACGGCGGAACCAAAGGAGCAAATATTGCATTGTACAAAGCCGGAATTGCTTATTATAAATTAGGTGATTACGCTTCTGCTGTTTCAAGTTTAGAAAAATTCAAATCAGATGATGAAATTCTAACCGCTCAGAAAAACGGAATGATTGGGAATGCTTTGGTTGAATTCGGAAAAGAAAAAGAAGCTCTTTCCTATTATGTAAAAGCAGCTGAAGGAACGGATTTAGAAGTGTTACAAACTTTGTATTATACAAAAGCCGGAAAATTAGCAATTGAATTAGGAGCTAACCAAGAAGCATTAAAATATTTCCAAATTTTAGCAAATAAATATCCAAATGCAGGTGATGGCGAAGTGGAAAAGTATATTGAAAGATTAAAATACGCAATTAGTGGCAACTGAAAATAAAAATTTATCACTTTACGATAAATCACAATTACCTCATGCCGAGACCTTTCGTTTCGGCATTGTTGTTTCGCAATGGAACGCCCATATTACACATAATCTCCAAAAAGGAATCGTAGATACTTTGCTGGATTTAGGTGCAAAAGAAGAAAATATTTTTTCTTATGAAGTGCCGGGGAGTTTTGAGTTAATTTATGGTTCCGGACAACTTTGTAAATCAAAAAAGTTTGATGCCATTATTGCAGTCGGGAGCGTTATTCGTGGTGAAACAGCTCATTTTGATTATGTTTGTCAAGGTGTAACACAAGGAATCAAAGATTTGAATATTCAATATGATACACCTGTGATTTTCTGTGTATTAACCGATGATAATGAACAGCAATCCATTGATCGCTCCGGCGGAAAACATGGAAATAAAGGTGTTGAAGCGGGTGTTACAGCTGTTATTATGGCAAATTTCAAGTTAAAGTTAATTTAAAATAATTAATAATGAATTCAAAAAATATTTTTTCATCAGGAACCTCAACGAGCGGAGTAGATTACTCCATGCTTTTGTTGCGATTTGTTGCCGGAAGTGCTATGCTGTATGGACATGGATTAGGAAAATTACAAAAATTAATTTCAGGTGCAAAAATTGAATTTGTAGATTTTCTGGGATTAGGAGCCGAATTAACTTTTATTTTGGTTGTTATATCGGAATTTTTGTGTGCAGCACTTATCTTTTTAGGATTATTTACCCGAATTGCTGCAATTCCTTTGATTATCAATATGGCATATATTGTTTTTGTTTACCACGGAGCAGACGAATTTAAATCCCGAGAATTACCATTGATTTATTTGGCGATTTTTATTGTTATACTTTTAATCGGACCGGGGAAACATTCATTTGACCGATTAATTTTAAAGAGAAATAAAACAGTTTAGCTAGTATTAAGTTAATTATACAATGTTCAAAAACATTGATAATGAATTTTTTATACACTATGCATTATACAACTTTATAATTTACATAACACTAGTTTTTATAAAATAAAAATCCGCCTATTTTAGACGGATTTTTTGTTTAGTAATTTTTATTTTTCTAAAAACGGATAACGATAATCTTTTGCCGGAACAAAGGTTTCTTTTACAGTTCTGACAGAAACCCAACGCAATAAATTCATTGCAGAACCAGCTTTATCATTGGTTCCGGAAGCTCTCGCTCCACCAAACGGCTGTTGTCCTACTACAGCTCCGGTTGGCTTATCGTTGATGTAGAAATTTCCGGCTGAATTTTCCAAAGCTTTAATTCCCTGATTAACTGCATAACGGTCTTTTCCGAAGATGGCACCGGTTAAAGCATATTCAGAAGTTTCATCTACTAATTTCAAGGTTTCTTCCCATTTATTTTCATCATAAACATAAAGGGTTAAAATCGGACCAAAAATTTCTTCTACCATACTTTCGTATTGTGGATTTGTAGTTTTAATTACAGTTGGTTCAACAAAATAGCCAACAGAGTCATCACATTTTCCACCAAAAATCACTTCCGCTTCATTAGAAGCTTGTGCTCTTTCAATGTATCCTTTGCATTTGTTGAAAGAACTTGAATCAATTACAGCAGTAACAAAATTAGAAAAATCTTCCGGTGAACCCATTGTAATTGTATCCAAAGCTTTTTTCATTTCAGCTTTTACGTCATTCCATAAATTAGATGGAATATAAGCTCTTGAGGCTGCCGAACATTTTTGTCCTTGGTATTCAAAAGCTCCGCGAATCAAAGCGGTTGCCACCTCTGCCGGATTGGATGATTTATGAGCAATAACAAAATCTTTTCCTCCGGTTTCTCCTACAATTCTCGGATAAGTTTTATGGTTTTGAATATTATCACCAATTTGTTTCCAAATGGATTTAAAAACTCCGGTTGAACCTGTAAAATGAACGCCTGCAAAATCAGGATGTTCAATACAAATTTTCGCTGTTTCTGCTCCTCCGGTCAAGACCATATTAATGACTCCATTTGGTAATCCGGCTTCTTTGAACACTTCCATAATTACTTCTGCCGAATAAATCTGAGTAGTAGAAGGTTTCCATACTACCACATTTCCCATCAATGCCATGGATGCCGGTAAATTTCCTGAAATCGCTGTAAAATTAAAAGGTGTAATAGCAAAAGTAAATCCTTCCAACGGACGGTATTCTACCCGATTCCAAACTCCTTCAGAGGAAATTGGCTGGTCAGCATAAATCTGGGTCATGTATTCCACATTAAATCGCAAAAAGTCAATCAACTCACAAGCGGCATCAATTTCTGCTTGAAAAACATTTTTGGACTGTCCAATCATAGTGGCTGCATTGATTTTGGCACGATAAGGGCCGGCTAATAAATCGGCAGCTTTTAAAAAGATGGCAGCACGATTTTCCCATGACATATTTGCCCATTCCTTACGAGCTTCCAAGGCTGCATTAATTGCTTCTTTTACGTCATCTGAGTTTCCTTTGTGGTAATAACCTACAATGTGTTTGTGGTCGTGTGGCGGATGAATAGTTACTTTATTTCCGCTTTTTACCTCTTTATTTCCAATGTATTGAGGAATCTCAACTTCTTGACTGTACATTTTTTTGTACGTAGCCAATAATTCTTCACGTTCAGGAGTACCGGGTGCATACGACAA
>JAVFAE010000028.1:0-14096 GCA_034002605.1 Weeksellaceae bacterium
CGGCTCCGTTTTCAAAAAAATTTGTTCCTGCCAAACTGGAAAGAGTGATGTAATAGCCTTCTGATTTTTTCAATTCTTCCACTGAAGCTTTCAAAGTATGAAAAACGCCATTTAAATTAGTTTGAATCATAAGATTCCAATCGTTTATATTCAATTCATCGACCGGAGCGAAAATTCCCGTTCCGGCATTTGCCAATACAACATCCAATTGACCAAAATGTTGAATAATTTGCTCAACAGCTTGTTTTTCGTCTTCAAAATTTGAAACATCCGATTGAATCCCGATGATTTTATCTGAATTTCCTAAACTTTCAGCTGTTTTCTTTACATTTTTTAAATCTCGTCCACTTATGGCTACACGCATTCCCGCATTTAGTAAAGTCTCTGCAGTTCCTTTCCCTATTCCTTTCGTTCCGCCTGTAATATAAGCTACTTTATTTTTTAAATTCATTTTATTTAGTTTTCCGTTTAAAGATACCTCCTAAACCTTTTCCAATTTTCTCAATCGACTCAATTCCTTTATTCAAGGTGTCCGGAGTGTAATCATCGTAATCGTCGATTGAAATTCCACTAGAATCTTCCATAGGATAAATAACAATCTGGCTATTTTCCGGAAGGTATTTTTCAAATTTTTGTGGAATTTTTTCCAAAGTAGTAGAATGTGAAATTGCACCTCGTCTTGCTGCTACAAATACGATTAAATCCGTTGGTAGAATGTTTTTGGTAATAATTAAGAAGTCTTCCCAATACGTAAATTCAACAGGATTTATTTTTCCGGAAAGTTTAAGTTCCTTCATTATTTTCTGAATAGCATCGTATGTGATGTTTTCTGAGTACAAACTTATCGGAATTGTGTATTCTTGTGAAATTCGCATTATTTTTTGAACAATGGATTTAAAACCTTTTTCACGTTCCACATGAGGTGGACAAATGAAAACCAAGCGTTTCTTCTCAATTAAAGGTTTTTTAATTCGGCAAAAAACCAAACTTCTGTCCACATTTTTAATGATTGCATCAATTCTTTCACCAAAGATATAATCAAAAATTCCTTGTCTTTCCGGCCAACTTAAAACGACCATATCTGCCATGATTTCTTTAGCCGTTCGTCCGATTCCACTGGCTAAATTATAGTCGATTCGCGTGATTGTACTTACATCTGTTTCTGTTGCTGAACCTTGCATTTGGAATTTTTCTAATTCCTTTTTATATTTTAAAATATTTGCCTCTGCTTCGTCATTATTGGGAACAATTGAGAGTAGAAAAATCGGATTATTTGAGTTTTTATCTTTAATTGTTAAAGCAAAATCGAGTAAAGGTTCCAATCGATATAAATCCGAAACCGGAATTAAAATTTGCTCTTCGCTTTTAGCTTGGTTTTTAAGTTCTTCTGTCGATAAACTTTCTTCATCGCTCAAAGCAATCTTTTTTGCTGCTTTTTCGGCTGAAAAAGAAGCTACTACGCAGGTAACAAGAATCAAAATAATCGTTCCGTTTAATATACCTTCATCTAAAATTCCTTCATTATAACCAACTAAAACCACTGCCAAAGTTGCTGCTGCATGGCCGCCGCTCAATCCGAAAATTAAACCTCTTTGCGGTGCAGAATATCCATACGTTTTTTGTGTAGCCCAAGCTGCAGCCCATTTTCCAACTAATGCTACAATGCTTAATGTTACGGCAACAATCAAGGATTCCCATCCGCTCATAATTACACTGACATCGACTAACATTCCTACCGAAATCAGGAAAAATGGAATAAATAATGAATTTCCTATAAATTCAATTCGATTCATTAAAGCGGATGAATGTGGAATTAGTGGATTCAATGCTAATCCGGCAACGAAAGCTCCTACAATTGATTCAATTCCGGCAACTTCTGCTAAGAAAGCAGCAAAGAAAACAACCGATAATACAAAGATATAATGTGCGTGTTTTTCGCTCTCTAATTTCTTAAAAAACCATTTGGCAATTCTCGGAATGATTAAAAACATAATGGCTGAGAAAATGGCTAATGAAATTCCCAATTGAATCCAAAATGCTTGGTCTAAAGTCCCTTTGTTATTTCCGATTATAATTGCCAAAATAAGTAAAACCGCTGTGTCGGTCAGAATCGTTCCTCCTACTGTTATGGCAACTGCTTGGTTTTTGGAAACGCCTAATTTGCTGACAATCGGATAAGCAACTAAAGTATGAGTGGCAAACATACTGGCAGTAAGGAAACTTGCATTAAAATCAAAGTCATAATAATACCCCAAAATATAATACATAATGGGAAATCCGATGGCGAGCGGAATGATAAAAGTATAGAATCCAAAGACTAAACTTTTATTCCGATTGGATTTAAACTCGTTTAAATCGAGTTCCAAACCGGCAATAAACATGATATAAAGAAGCCCGATGGTCGAAAATAACTTTATGGCAAAATCATTTTCTAAAAGTTGAAATCCATGAGGTCCAATTACAACTCCGGAAATGATTAACCCAATAATTCCCGGAATATTTAATTTTTTTAGGAGAATTGGTGCCAGAAGAATAATCAATAGTATGAGTGAAAATACAAGTACCGGATTGTGAAGCGGTAAAATAAATTCATCGGATAAATGGTTGAAAAAATCTGTCATAAATTTTTTTTATCAAAAACGGGTTTTGTTTCATGTAAAATCCGTTTTTTAGTTAATGAGTAAGGAACTATTTAAGCAAAATTGGGTTTTCTTTTTTCCAAAAATGCACCAACTCCTTCTTTAAAATCGCTTTTTTCAAAAAGTTCACCGAAACTTTTTATTTCAGCTTCAAAACCATCTTTTGTGTCACTTAAATTAAGGGCTTTAATGGCTTGAGAAATGGCTTGTGGAGAGTTCCCTGCAATTTTCATTGCAATGGATTTGGCTCTTTCCAATAATTCCGATTGACTGATAACTTCGTTTACTAATCCTATTTCGTAGGCTCTTTGTGCAGAAATCATTTCGGCTGAAAAAATCATTTGAGCCGCTCTTCCTTTTCCGACTAATTTTGGAAGTCGTTGTGTTCCGCCATAACCGGGAATTAAACCCAATGTTACTTCCGGTAACCCCAATCGGGCATTGTCAGAAGCAATTCTGAAATGAGAAGCCATCGCTAATTCCAATCCTCCGCCTAAAGCAAATCCGTTTATTGCTGCAAAAACGGGTTTTGGGAAATTTTCTACTTTGTTAAATACTTTTTCCTGACCTTCCCGGGCTAAAGATTCTCCTTGTTGCCCGTTAAAATCACTGAATTCTTTTATATCGGCTCCCGCAACAAAGGATTTTTCACCACTTCCGGTGAGTATAATAACACGAATTTCTTGGTTTTCTTTGGCTTCATCTAAAAATGAACTTAAATCTGAAAGTAAATCTTTGTTCAAGGCATTTAAAGATTGAGGTCGATTTAAGGTAACAACTGCAATTTTCGCGTCTATTTCAATCAATAAGTTATCGTAAATCATGTTGAAAAATTTTTGCTAAAAATACGGAATTCATTGTCGCTGTAAAAACTTTTGAACCATTTTTCAAACAAAAAAATAAAATTTCATAACTATTAAAAAGGCAAATGACTTATGCCTATAGTGGCAGGTTCTTGAATAAGGTGTAAATTGGATAATTTAGGAATTGACAAATTTTTGTCGGGATTTATAAGGTAAATAGGATTATCAAATTTTGTATAATGAATCAACGAAGCCGCCGGATAAACCAACAATGAAGTTCCTATAATAAGCAAATAATCAGCTGATTCTACAATTTTTACTGCTTTTTCCAAGAGAGGAACTTCTTCACCAAACCAAACAATATGAGGACGCAATTGCGCTCCATCCTCTGCTTTATCGCCTAAATAAAGGTTATCCGTCCAATCGTAAATTAAATCTTCATTTTTTTCACTTCTTACTTTTACTAATTCTCCATGAAGATGGATAATCCGGGAAGAACCGGCTCTTTCGTGTAAATCATCTACATTTTGGGTGATAATATGCACTTCGTATTTTTGTTCCAATTCTTTCAAATAAAAATGAGCTGAATTGGGCTGAACTTTCTTTAATTGATTTCTTCTTTTATTGTAAAAATCTAAAACTAATTCCGGATTTTTTTGCCAAGCCTCAATAGAAGCTACTTCTTCTATCGGATGATTTTCCCACAAACCATTTGCATCTCTAAAAGTTGAAATTCCACTTTCAGCACTGATTCCCGCTCCGGTCAACACTGCAATTTTTTTCATTTTGGATGAATTTAAATCACACAAAATTACTAAATTAAATTCGATGCTTAATTCGTTTAAATGAATATGAATTATCCGAAAAACCCAAAGAATTTCATATTTTCGCATAAATAAGCTTTCAGTAAATAGTGGCTTAAATTTTTATAGTACGAAATCCGGATAGAGTATATATTTTTCGGAAATTAACAGAATTATAAATAAAGAATATTGATTACATGACATTTCAACAACAAATACAACAAGGAATTCCGGCACAATTGCCTCAATTTAAATCAAGGGACAACAGTGTGAGTCATGCGCCGAAAAGAAAAGAAATTCTTTCAGATGATGAAAAAATACTAGCATTGAAAAACGCTTTACGTTATTTTGAACCAAAGTTTCATGCTGAACTAATTCCGGAATTTAAAGAAGAGTTAAAAAAATACGGTCGAATTTATATGTATCGTTTTCGTCCGGATTATGAGATTTACGCTCGTCCAATTGACGAATATCCCGGAAAATCCATGCAGGCAAAAGCTATTCAATTAATGATTCAGAACAATCTGGATAAAGCCGTTGCTCAGCATCCGCATGAATTGATTACGTATGGTGGAAACGGAGCTGTTTTTCAAAATTGGGCGCAATATCTTCTGACGATGAAATATTTGTCTGAAATGACTGATGAACAAACTTTGGTGATGTATTCGGGGCATCCGCTCGGTTTATTTCCATCTCATAAAAACGCGCCGAGAGTTGTTGTAACTAACGGAATGATGATTCCAAATTACTCAAAACCCGATGACTGGGAGAAATTCAATGCTTTAGGCGTTACTCAATATGGACAAATGACTGCCGGGAGTTATATGTATATCGGTCCTCAAGGAATTGTTCATGGAACAACGATTACGGTTTTGAACGGTTGTCGAAAAATTGACTCTAATGGAACGACAGGTAAATTATTCGTTACCGCCGGTTTAGGTGGAATGTCCGGAGCACAACCCAAAGCCGGAAATATTGCCGGCGTAATTTCTGTAACAGCTGAGGTTAATCCTGCCGCAACGTATAAACGCCATGAACAAGGTTGGGTGGATGAAGTAATTTCTGATTTGGATGAATTGGTTAATCGGGTTAAAAAAGCCAAAGAAAATAAAGAGGTCGTTTCCATTGCTTATGATGGAAATGTGGTAGAGGTTTGGGAAAAATTTGCTGAAAAAAATATGCATATTGATTTAGGTTCAGATCAGACTTCTTTGCATAATCCTTGGGCTGGTGGCTATTATCCGGTGGGTTTATCTTTTGAAGAATCCAATAAAATGATGGCAGAAAGTCCGGAATTATTTAAAGAAAAAGTACAAGAAAGTTTACGCAGACATGCAGCTGCAATTAATAAACATACTGCGAAAGGAACTTATTTCTTCGATTACGGTAATGCTTTTTTATTGGAAGCCTCCAGAGCCGGAGCCGATGTGATGGCAGAAAACGGAATTGATTTTAAATATCCTTCTTATGTTCAGGACATTATGGGACCAATGTGTTTTGACTTTGGATTTGGACCTTTCCGTTGGGTTTGTACTTCAGGAAAACAGGAAGATTTACAAAAAACGGATGAAATTGCTTGTAAAGTTTTAGAAGAAATTATGAAAAATTCTCCGGAAGAAATTCAACAACAAATGCAGGACAACATCACTTGGATAAAAGGAGCTCAGGAAAACAAATTAGTAGTTGGCTCACAAGCGAGGATTCTGTATGCCGATGCTGAAGGACGTATTAAAATTGCAAAAGCTTTCAATGATGCAATTAATAAAGGAGAAATCGGACCGGTAGTTTTGGGGCGCGATCACCATGACGTTTCAGGTACAGATTCACCTTTTCGAGAAACCTCTAATATTTATGATGGTTCCAAATTTACAGCTGATATGGCAATTCAAAATGTGATTGGCGATAGTTTCCGCGGTGCTACCTGGGTTTCCATCCATAATGGTGGTGGTGTGGGATGGGGAGAAGTCATCAATGGTGGATTCGGAATGTTATTAGACGGTAGTGCAGATTCTGAAAAAAAATTAAATTCTATGTTGCATTGGGATGTAAATAATGGAATTGCACGCAGAAGTTGGGCGAGAAATGAAGAAGCGGTTTTTGCTATTAAACGAGCCATGGAAAATGAACCTTTATTAAAAGTAACTTTACCCAACTTTGTGGATGAAAATTTATTGTGAATCATCATTTGAAATTTAAGATGAAAAAAGTAGGCTTTTTTTGGAGTATAATATTTTTATTTTCTCATTTTGCTTGTCCTCCCTTTTTCAAATTTCTCAAAAAGTAATGTTTATACTAACGAAAAATGTCCAAACTCCGGAACAAGTTTGATTCCCGTTGTTTCTAATCCCGATTTGGGAATTTCAACTATTACTTTTGGGGATTTTAAATGCTAACTCAAAAAAGGAATATAAACGTATTAATTCTTCACAAAATCCGGTATTTAGAGCTATTTTGTTTTATGGAAAAACCGATAATTACGATTATTACGTTTTATTGAATTTTGATGGAGAATTGCCTGAAAATTATATTTCAAACGATACAATTATTGGAGGAAATCTTTATACTTTGGTTGCTTCAAAATCAATTCATCAAAATGATTTTAATTATTTGAAAACTCATTTTTATTCTATTGAAACGGATTTGACTGAGAAAGTTTGCTTCTAAAAGGAGAGGGGTATAAATCAATAAAAGTAAACAAGGGAATTTTAGGTTTTAAGCTTTTTTGAGTTAAACTTTTCTTTTAGGATTTGCTTTCAGAAAAGAATCCCATCCGGAATAACTTTTTTGTTCCCTTTCGTTTCCTGAATTGAAAAAATGACAAACGGCAGCTGCCAAACCGTCGGTTGAATCCAAACGCTTGGGAAGTTCTTTTAAATCAAGTAAATGCTGGAGCATTCCGGCTACTTGCTCTTTGGAAGCATTTCCATTTCCGGTAATTGACATTTTAATTTTTTTGGGAGAATATTCCGTAATCGGGATTTCGCGATACAATCCCGCTGCCATAGCGACTCCCTGTGCACGTCCTAATTTTAGCATAGATTGAACATTTTTGCCATAAAAAGGAGCTTCAATTGCTAATTCATCCGGATGATAAGTGTCAATTAGCGATAAAGTTCTTTCAAAAATTTTCTTTAATTTTAATTCATGGGTATCGTATTTATGAAGTAAGAGTTCATCCATCAAAAGAAATTCCATCTTTTTCTTTTCAATTTTAATTAATCCGAACCCCATTACGGTTGTTCCCGGGTCAACTCCCAAAATAATCCGCTCCATTTGGCTAAATTAAAGTTTTAATCAGTAGTATGCAACTGAATATTTAATTGGTCATCTCTTAATTTATTTACAAAAAAAATTAAATAGACTCCAATTTCAAAAACCAAATTAGTTAATGGACTTAAAAAATTATGTATTTTTGAATTATGCTTTCAAACAAAACAAAATATGGAATAAAAGCATTGGTTTTTTTGTGTAGAAACCAGGAGGAAGGTCCTCTTTCTATTTCCAAAATTGCGGAAAATGAGAATATTCCTCATAAATTTTTGGAATCCATCCTTTTGATTTTAAAAAAGAAAGGGATTTTAGCTTCAAAAAAAGGTAAAAAAGGAGGTTATTATTTGCTTAAAAAGCCAAATGAAATCATGATGACCGATGTTTTTCGTTTGTTAAACGGACCAATTGCCATGTTTCCCTGTGCCAGTTTGAATTATTATGAAATCTGTGAAGATTGCCCTGATGAAGTAAGTTGCACGGTCAATCATCTCTTATTGGAAATCCGTAACCAAACGCTTGCAATACTCCGTAATAAAAGCCTTTCTCAATTGGCTGATGAAACGCCAAAGTTTAGTGATTCCTGATTTGTTTTGAATTTATACACTTTTTATTTTAAAAATTCCATTTATATTTGCAATTCCTACTAATCCGATAGGGTTTATAGGTTGTGGTAATTGATTGTTATTTTAAGATAAAAAAAAGAGCGGTGACGAAAATAGATTAAGAAGTTTTAAGAAAGCCATTTCTTGGTTAATTATTAGCACTCTCTATCGGAATTTTAGAATTTCTAATTAGAACCTTTGAAAGAGTATAGAATATTATAAAAATGGGAAAATAAAAAGATATGGATACAGTAGAAATGAATCAACGATTAAATATATTTAAACCTGCGGAAATTGTAGAATGGGCGGTTGAATTCTCAAAAAAGCCAATTATAACCACTAATTTCAGGCCTTATGAAAGTGCTATTCTGCATTTAGTTACTCAAATTAAACCCGATATTCCTGTGATTTGGTGTGATACTGGTTATAATACGCCGCAAACTTACAAACATGCGGATGAATTAATTAAAAAATTAAAATTAAACATCCAGATTTATGTTCCTAAGCAAACTGTTGGATATAGAAATGCAACATTGGGCATACCTGAAATCAATACACCTGAGCATCAATTGTTTAGTGAGCAAGTTAAATTAGAACCTTTTAGACGGGCAATGGCTGAATGGAAACCTGATTTGTGGTTCACCAATTTAAGAAAAGGACAGACTGCTTTCAGAGATAATATTGATATAGTTTCAAAAGGGAAAGATACAGAATTAAAAGTCAGTCCGTTCTATCATTTTACTGATTTGGATTTAGATGTTTATTTGAAAGAATTTGATTTGCCCAACGAAACCAATTATTTTGACCCAACGAAAGCTTTGGAAAACAGAGAATGTGGGATTCATGTTTAAAATCAAGAAAAGAATGATTGGGTGAAAGGAATTTCTTGAAACTAAATCTCTGTATTTTCCTTTTCCACGACTTGTGGTTTTCTCAAAATCTCCAGTTTTGAAATAGCTGTTTCTACATTTTTTACTCCTTCAAAACGAAGGAATAGAAGATTTTCTCCTTCTTTAGAAGGTTTTTCTTTGAATTGCGCCCATCGTGGATTTTCATGTAAGACAGAAAGAATATAACGAAATTGCTCCGATTCAAAATAAGACGATTGTGATTTTCCGACAAAATAAGCCAACATTACTCCTTTTTTAAGCACAATTCGCTCCCAACCGGCATCTTTGGCAATCCATTTTAAGTGCATACTTTTCAGTAAATTCGACACTTCTTTTGGATAGTCACCGAATCGGTCGATTAAGTTTACTTCAAACTGATGTAATGCCGATTCTTCCTCAATTTCTGCCAATTCTCTGTATAACGCCAAACGTTCTTCCACATTGTTCACATAATCATCCGGAATTAAAATTTGCAAATCAGTATCAATTTGTACATCTGACACATAATTTTTATCTGTAGAAGACTGATTGTTAAATAATTCCTTGAATTCTGTTTCTTTTAACTCATCTATGGCTTCATTTAAAATTTTCTGATAAGTATCGAATCCGATTTCTGCCATAAATCCGGATTGTTCGGCACCCAATAAATTTCCGGCTCCTCGAATTTCCAAATCTTTCATGGCAATATTGAATCCGGAACCTAAATCAGAAAATTGTTCAATGGCTTGCAAACGTTTTCGGGCTTCATTGGTCAAAGTTGAAACCGGAGGAGAAATCAAATAACAAAATGCTTTTCGGTTACTTCGTCCCACTCTTCCTCGCATTTGGTGCAAATCTGCCAAACCGAAATTCTGGGCATCACTGATTAAAATTGTATTAGCATTGGGCACATCAATTCCGTTTTCTACAATGGTAGTCGAGACTAAAATATCATAATGTCCTTCCATGAATCCCAAAATTACTTTTTCCAAATCGGCACCTTTCATTTGTCCGTGACCAATTGCAATTCGTGCATCTGGAATCAAGCGTTGTAACATTCCGGCAATGTCTCTTAACGTTTCAATTCGATTATGAATGAAAAATATTTGTCCACTTCGTTGCAATTCATAAAAAACAGCATCCCGAATTTGCTCTTCGTTGAATCCAATTAAATGTGTATCAATTGGTTGCCGGTTAGGAGGTGGCGTTTTAATCACCGATAAATCCCGGGCTGCCATCAATGAAAATTGTAAAGTTCGCGGAATGGGTGTTGCGGTCAAAGTTAATGTATCAATATTAGAACGTAAAGTTTTTAATTTTTCTTTGACACTTACTCCGAATTTATGTTCTTCATCGACAATTAATAAGCCTAAATCTTTGTATTTCACATCTTTATTTACTAATTGATGCGTTCCGATGAGGATGTCAATTTTTCCTTCGGCTAATTTTTCTAAAATTTCTTTTTTCTGTTTAGCTGATTTAAACCGATTCAAATAAGCCACTGTTACCGGCATTTCTTTTAATCGTTCGCTGAATGTTTGAAAATGCTGAAATGCCAGAACCGTAGTCGGAACTAAAATAGCAGTTTGTTTTCCGTTTACAGCGGCTTTAAAAGCTGCACGAATCGCGACTTCTGTTTTTCCGAATCCTACATCGCCACAAATCAAACGATCCATAGAACGTTCACTTTCCATGTCAGCTTTCACATCTTGTGTCGCTTTTAATTGGTCGGGAGTATCTTCGTAAATAAAAGAAGCTTCCAATTCATGTTGCAAATAGCCGTCGGGTTCAAACTGAAATCCTTTTTGTGAACGGCGTTTTGCGTATAATTTAATCAAATCAAAAGCAATTTCTTTGACTTTGGATTTGGTTTTATTTTTCAAATTTCGCCAAGCAGGAGAACCTAATTTATTGACTTTCGGTTCGGTTCCGTCTTTTCCGGTAAATTTTGCTATTTTATGAAGTGAGTGAATGCTAACATACAGCAAATCATTGTTTTGGTAAATCAATTTAATCGCTTCTTGCTGACTTCCCTGAACATCCATTTTGACTAATCCGGCAAACTTTCCGACTCCATGGTCAATGTGTGTTACATAATCACCGACCTGAAGAGAAGTCAATTCTTTGAGTGTAATAGCTTCTTTTTTCCCGAAAGAACCGCGTGTATTGTACTTGTGGTAACGTTCAAAAATTTGATGATCGGTAAAACAATTTATTTTTAAATCTTCATCGGTAAATCCCTGATAAATAGCTCCAATAATCGGAATGAAATCTACTTTTTTGGAAATATCTTCAAAAATTGTTTGAAAACGCTGAGCTTGTTTTTCACCGGAACAAAACAAATAATTTATATAAGATTCCCGGCTTTTTTGAATAAATTCATCTGCCAATAAATCAAATTTTTTATTGAATGAAATCTGTGGTTTTTGATTCAATTCCAATGAAATTGAATCGTCAAAAAATGGCACTAATGAAAATTCCAAGACCGAAAATTTAGCTAATTCGGTTTTGAATTCATTTTCATCTAAAAACAAAGCATTGGGTTCGCTGTGTTTAAGGTTTTTTGATAATTTCTCAAAAGCCGATTTTGCCAAATTAAAATTTCGATAAATCGCAGATTGAATGATGTTTATGTTCTTTGCAACGACTATGGTTTTATCGGAAATATAATCAAAAAAACTCTCGCGGGAATCTGCTGTGAATTTATTTTCCAAATTGGGAATTAAGGTGAAGCTTTTTACTTTTTCCACCGATAATTGTGAATCTACATCAAATTTCCGGATGGATTCAACTTCATCACCAAATAAGGAAATCCGAAAAGCTTGTTCTTCCGAATAAGAAAATACGTCGATGATGCCGCCGCGAATAGAAAACTCACCCGGTTCAGAAACAAAATCCACACGATGAAATTCGTAAGACAATAAAATCTCATTAAAAAAATCAGTTCCTAAAGTATCGCCAACACTAACTTTAAGCGTATTTTTATTCAATGATTTTCGAGTAACCACTTTTTCAAAAAGTCCTTCCGAATAAGTAAGAATAATCCTTGGTTTTTTAGCTCCGTTTAATGTGTTGAGTACTTCTGTTCGCAAGACTACATTAGCGTTGTTGGTTTCCTCAATTTCATAAGCACGCCGATAAGATGCCGGTAAAAAGAGAATTTCTTCTTTGGAATATAAATTTTCTAATTCATTCAGTAAATAAAGAGTTTCTTCTTTGTCATCCAAAATCAACAAAAGCGGATTTCCGGATTGTTGAAAAATCTGAGCACAAAGAAAGCTCAACGATGAACCAAATTGACCTTTGGCGTGTATTTTAGCAGAATTGTTTTCCCGGAATCGGGCAATGACATTCCGTACGAAATCAGAAGATTCGTATTTTTTTAGAACATCATGAACGGTTTTATTTTCCACAATCGGGGCAAAATTAAGGGATTTCGGATGAATCTCAAAAGAAAATAATCAAGGTTTAAAAGAAATAGAACCTCCTATGGATTGCGGTTGATTTTCCTCTTCGTCATATTCAAACGTGGGCAATTTTATTGTTTTTATGATTTTGACCGAATCACCGACTGTTTTCTCTAAACTTAAATTTACATAAGCCTGAGTAACTTTTAACGGCATTTCGCGTGAAATTTGCATCATGGAGATTTGAATAGTTTGCTCTTCTTCGCTTATTTTTTTTGTTAAATCGTAAGTTTTAGAAACAACTTGATAGGTTTTTCCTTCATCAATTTGTTCATTATTCATCATAATTTGATAATGGCATCCTTTTGCTTCCAATTTTAAAGTGAATTGCGGATTTGGGTCTTCTTTTTTCACAAAAGAAACCAAAAAAAAGCTGATTATAAATACATTAAAAAAATACTTCATGAAAACTTATCTTCCTAAAACCTAATTCAGGGCTAAAGTAGAAATTTGTTTTCTAAAATTGTTTTTAAGAATTCTGAAAACTTTGTTAAACCTTGTTTTGCTTTCGGTAGTTTATGAAAAAACTACTTCCTGATTTAAGAAGCAGTTCTTTTGTTTTTAATGAATCAATTTTTTACTTATTATTTCTCCTGATGCTGTTTTTACTGTTACAATCAAAATTTGTTTTTTCGTATTTTGGGTTGGAATTCGGACTTCTAACGCATTAGAATCGACTTTGTACAAGGATTTTCCGTTTAGGTCAAATAGTTCAACCTGAATGATTTGCTCTTGAGTAGATTGTACTATGATTTCTTTATTAGCCTGTGTTATTTCGACTCTTGCAAAAACAGTTGCTATCGGGTCTAAGATTGGTTTTCTATAAATGATTTCAAAACGATTATTTATTTCTCCTGCTTCATTAGCGAATTTGTAAGGTTTTTCACTTAGATTATGAATGGTTTTTGTTTTTTTATCACGCAAATAAATGGGCTGACTTTCTGAGAAAATTCCTTGGGTGTCGTATAGTTGAATGATGTGTTTTCCCGGATTAAACAAACGCATGCCCAATAAAATTCTGTCGTTTACTTTAAAAGCTGCTTTTCCTTGAATGACAAGTTGTTTATCGCCAAGTAAACTGTAGATTTCATCTGAAGTTTCAAAAGCTTCACTATCGTCCACAGAAAAATCATTATTTCCACCTTCAAAATAAGCTACGGCTGTCATGGTTTCCATACCTTCAGGAGATTTAAGAATTAACCAATACACATCTTTTTCTGTTTCTTCTTCCTCGATTTCCCCTGCTCTTCCAAAAAAGTCAGGTGCAGAACCAGTTCCGATGCGTTGTGTATTAGTAAAATACAAGGGACCTGAATTTAGTGCTTCTACAATAAAAGCAGTTCCCGGATTTATATAGGTGGTTGGGATGCGTTGTGGCATTCCGGCTGTTCCGGGTGCAGCAATTCCTATACCTGTAAATGCGTTAAGTGTTGCGTAATTATTTCCGGAATAATTGGAGCCTTGTTGTGCAATTTGTGTATTATTGCGATTATCCCAAAAGTAAATATCTGAAGCGATACGAGATGAATTCTGGTTGTAAAAATCGGTTGATTTTATCTTTGACGGATAAGGATTTCCTATTAAATTCATACCGTAGGAATTTTTCTCTAATTGATAAACAATATTTCCGTTTGGAATACCTC
>JAVFAE010000029.1:0-13958 GCA_034002605.1 Weeksellaceae bacterium
TTTACCGAAGTTTCTGAATTTCATCAAGTCTGATTTGTTATAGGAAACTAACTCTCCAAGTGTTTCTACTTCAGCAGCTTTCAGGCAATTTAATGCTCTAACTGACAAATCTAAATCTACTAATTTGGTTTTCAATAATTGTCTCATGTGAAGTGCTTCTTCATCATACGTTTCGCCATAAGCTACTTCTTCTGCTTCCAAAGTAATTCTTTCTTCTGAGAACAACATGAAGTGATAAATTAATATTTTTGCTGTTTCAGTCAATGCATCCTGAGCGGTGATAGAACCATCGGTTGTGATTTCTATGATTAATTTCTCATAGTCCGTTTTTTGCTCTACACGATAGTTTTCTATGCTATACTTCACATTTTTAATGGGTGTATAAATAGAGTCAATCGCAATAGTACCTATAGGTGCATTTGCTTTTTTATTTTCTTCTGCCGGTACATATCCTCTTCCTTTTTCAATGGTAAAGGTAAAATCTAATTTTACTTTTTTGTTCAAATTAGCAATTACCAAATCAGGATTTAGAATTTGGAATCCGGAAATAAATTTTCCCAAATCTCCAGCAGTCAGTTGTTCTTGCCCTGAAATAGAAGCTGTAACTGTCTCAGAATCAGTTTCAGAAATTTGTCTTTTAAATCGAACTTTTTTAAGATTTAAGATAATTTCAGTCATGTCTTCTACAACTCCTGGAATGGTGGAAAACTCATGGTCAACCCCTTCCACACGAATTGAAGTAATTGCGTGTCCTTCCAATGAAGAAAGTAATACGCGGCGCAAGGCATTTCCAATGGTCAAACCGTATCCTGGCTCCAAAGGGCGGAATTCAAATTGTCCAAAGAAATCATCAGAATCAACTAAAATTACTTTGTCCGGTTTTATAAAGTTTAAAATTGTCATCTTACTAAGGTTTTTTTGTTTTTGAAACCTTTTGGTTTCTGTTCCTACAATTACTAACTCTCTAAAAATTATTTAGAGTACAATTCGACAATCAATTGTTCTTTGATGTCTTCAGGAATCTGAATTCTTTCAGGAACAGCGTTAAATGTGCCTGACATTTGTTCATCATTCCAGATTAACCAGTCATAAGTAGAACGGCTTCGCAATGACTCTGTAATATTAGTCAAAGTTTTGGATTTCTCACGAACAGAAATTACATCCCCTGCTTTAAGGGTATAAGAAGGAATATTCACTATTTCTCCGTTTACTGTAATATGTTTATGTGAAACCAATTGACGCGCTGCATTTCTTGTTGGAGCAATTCCCAAACGATACACGACGTTGTCTAAACGAGATTCACAAAGTTGTAACAAAATCTCCCCGGTAATTCCCGGTTGAGCGTTTGCTCTTTTGTAAATATTCAAAAATTGACGTTCTAAGATTCCGTAGGTATATTTTGCTTTTTGCTTTTCTTCCAACTGGATAGCATATTCTGATTTTTTACCTCTTCTTTTTTGTGGCCCGTGTTGTCCCGGAGGGTATTTTTTCTTTTCGAAGCTTTTATCGTCACCGTAAATAGGTTGTCCGAATTTTCTAGCGATTTTGGTTTTTGGTCCTGTATATCTTGCCATTTTATTTTATTTAGAAATTTAGATATTAGATTTTCTTGTGTCTGAAATCTTGTATCTATAGTTATACTCTTCTGCGTTTTGGTGGGCGACAACCATTGTGTGGCAATGGAGTTACGTCAATAATTTCGCTTACTTCGATACCTCCGTTATGAATAGTACGGATTGCTGATTCCCGACCTTGTCCGGGTCCTTTTACATACACTTTTACTCTTCTTAGCCCTGCTTCTAAAGCTTGAGCGGTAGCGTCTTGTGCGGCAACTTGCGCAGCATAAGGTGTATTCTTTTTAGATCCTCTGAAGCCCATTTTCCCGGCAGATGACCAAGAAATAACTTCTCCATTTTTATTAGTCAAAGTAACGATAACGTTGTTAAAAGAAGCTTGGATATGTGCTTGTCCTGTTGCTTCTACTACAACTTTTCTTTTCTTTGCTACTGTTTTTTGATTCTTTGCCATAACTACATTTTGTTTCTTTTGTTTCTTTTGTTTCTTTTATTTCAGCTTAATTTTCACAATGAAAAAAACTAAAATTTGAAACCTGAAACTAATTACTATTTAGTGGCTTTTTTCTTGTTAGCAACTGTTTTCTTTTTCCCTTTTCTCGTACGAGAGTTGTTTTTAGTACGCTGACCTCTAAGAGGTAATCCAAGACGATGACGGATTCCGCGCTGACATCCAATGTCCATCATACGTTTGATGTTCAATTGGACTTCAGAACGAAGTTCACCTTCCACTTTGTAGTTTTCAGTAATTGCCAAACGGATTGCGTTGATTTCATCATCGTTCCATTCGTTTACTTTTTTCTCTTTGTCAACATTAGCTTGTGCTAATATTTTCTGTGCTGTGCTCTTACCAATTCCGTAGATATAGGTTAATCCTATTTCTCCTCTTTTATTTTTTGGTAAATCTACTCCTGAAATACGTGCCATATCTTAACCTTGTCTTTGTTTAAATTTAGGATTTTTTTTATTAATCACGTAGAGTACGCCTTTTCTACGTACTACTTTACATTCAGCACTTCTTTTTTTAATTGATGCTCTAACTTTCATTTGTTTTTACATTTTAATTTGCTCCGGCATTATGCCTCCAATCGTTTTTTATTTTGAATTATAAATGTTAAATTTAAAATGATTCCTCATTCAAAATTTAACATTTAACTTTTTAATATCGGTATGTAATTCTTCCTTTTGATAAATCATAAGGAGACATTTCAATTTTTACTTTATCTCCGGGTAATAATTTAATATAATGCATACGCATTTTTCCTGAAATATGGGCAGTTACTACATGTCCGTTTTCTAATTCTACCCGGAACATTGCATTGGATAATGCTTCTATAATTGTCCCGTCTTGTTCAATATGTTTTTGTTTCGCCATAATTTTCATCTCCTCTTAGGGAGAAAGTTTGCAAATTTATAATTTTTATTTGATTTATGCAACATTTCTTGTTCGGCCGCTTGACATCAAACCGTCATAATGATGATTCAACAAATAACTGTTAATTTGCTGAACGGTATCTAAAATTACCGCTACCATAATTAATAAAGAGGTTCCTCCGTAGAACATAGACAATCCCTGATCAACTCCAAACAAGTGTACAATTGCCGGAAGTATAGCAATCAACACCAAGAAGATTGAACCCGGGAAAGTGATTTTTGATAGAATATCATCCAAATATTCTGCTGTATCTTTTCCTGGTTTAATTCCCGGAATAATTCCTCCATTTCTCTTTAAATCATCTGCCATTTGATTAACCGGAATAGTAATCGCTGTATAGAAAAATGTAAAGACAATAATTAGCAATCCAAATATAATATTGTGCTGCCAAGTAAATGGATCGGATACTTGATGGAAAAACATCATTAGACTCGAATCTGAATCGGAGAAAAACCCTACTAATGTTGCCGGTAAAAACATAATGGCTTGTGCAAAAATGATAGGCATTACTCCTGCTGCATTTACTTTTAACGGAATGTAAGAACGAACTGAATCCGTTACGGAACGCATATAGCTGCTTCCTCCTGCTTGTGCTCTTCTCACATATTGTACCGGAACTTTTCTAACAGCCTGAACCAACAATACACAAAGTAAAATCACAACCAATAATCCAATAATCTGCATCAAGAAAGAAATTCCTCCGGTATTATCTACTTCAAATGCATTCAATAGAGATTGAGGCAAATCGGCAAGAATACCCACCATAATCAAGATGGAAATCCCGTTTCCAATACCTCGGTCGGTAATTTTCTCTCCCATCCACATGGTAAAAATAGTCCCTGTTACCAATATAATAGTAGAAGGGAAAATAAACCAAAATGAGCTTGGATTAATCAAATAAGCTGATTGAAATCCGCCACTGTATGGCAATAAGGAAGTTTGTAATAAAGTCAAATACGCCGGGGCCTGAACCAAACAAATGGCAATAGTCAACCAACGGGTAATTTGAGTTACTTTTTTACGACCACTTTCTCCGTCTTTTTGTAATTTTTGTAAATAAGGAACTGCTAATTGCATCAACTGAATCACAATGGATGCAGAGATATAAGGCATAATTCCTAAAGCTAAAATGGAAGCCCGGTTGAACGAACCTCCTGTGAAAGAGTTCAACAATCCCAAAAGTCCGCGTTGGTCTTCTGACTGAGCTGCCAATAGCCGCGTTACTTCATTCACATCAATACCCGGAAGCGGAATATAAGAACCAAATCGATACACAATAAGGAAAAAGAAAGTAATAATCAACTTCTCCTTCAGTTCTTTAATGTTCCAAATATTCTTAATTGTTTGTATAAACCCTTTCATGTGTCAAATAATTATTAAAAAACCACTAAATGGAACTTTATTTCAGTTCCATTTAAGCGGGCAAATATACTAATTTTTTTATTTTGCATTTGATAATTCTGCTTTACCTCCACTTTTTTCAATGGCTTCTTGTGCAGTTTTAGTAAATTTATCGGCTGTGATATTTACCTTTGCCATCAATTCTCCTCTACCCAATATTTTCACCAAATCATTTTTGTGAGCTAAACCGTGTTTTATCAAATCTTCTTTTGTCAATGTATCGGTAATCTTTTTATTATCAACTAATTGTTGAATCACATCCAGATTGATTCCGTTATATTCTACTCGATTGATGTTTTTGAATCCGAATTTAGGAACTCTTCTTTGAAGTGGCATTTGTCCTCCTTCAAATCCGATTTTTTTGGAATATCCTGAGCGGGATTTAGCTCCTTTATGTCCTCTACCGGCTGTACCTCCATTTCCGCTTGCTTGTCCTCGACCTTTACGGAATTTATTTTTTACTGAACCTTCTGCAGGTTTTAAATTACTTAAATTCATCTTTATAATTTTGAATTATGAATTTTAAATGAAACAAATTTTTGCTTGCAAAAATTATCTTTCCACTTCAATTAAATGTTGTACTTTTTTAATCATTCCTTCAATCTGAGGAGTAGATTCGTGTTCCACTACTTGATTCATCTTTCTTAATCCCAAAGCGACCAAAGTAGCTTTTTGAGATTTCTCACGGTTGATTGCGCTGCGTACTTGTTTTACTCTTACTTTACTCATCGTTTCGATTATTTTCCGTTGAACACTTTTTTTACTGAAATTCCTCTCTGACGAGCTACTTCTTCTACACTTCTCATATCTAATAAAGCTCTGAAAGTTGCTTTTACCACATTATGAGGATTGGAAGAACCTTTGGATTTTGACAATACATCGTGTATCCCTACTGATTCTAATACCGCACGAACTGAACCTCCTGCAATTACTCCGGTACCTTCAGATGCAGGTCGTAAAAATACTTGCGCTCCTCCGTATCTCGCTTCGTTTTCATGTGGAATAGTACTTCCGTGCAATGGAATTCTAACCAAATTTTTCTTAGCATCTTCAACTGCTTTTGCAATTGCAGAAGCTACTTCTTTTGATTTTCCTAATCCAAAACCCACAACGCCTTTCCCGTCTCCTACTACTACAATAGCTGAAAATCCGAATGCACGTCCTCCTTTGGTTACTTTAGTTACTCGTTGTACGCCTACCAAACGGTCTGTTAATTCCATTCCCGCCGGTTTTACTCTTTCTATGTTTTTATATCCTAACATACTTTTTTTCTTAGAATTTTAGACCTCCTTCTCTCGCTCCGTCTGCCAAAGCTTTGATTCTACCGTGATAAACAAAACCGTTTCGGTCAAATACAACTGTTTCGATTCCTTTTGCTACTGCTTTTTCAGCTACTAATTTTCCTACTGAAGCTGAAATCTCAGTTTTAGTAGTTCCTTCTACTTTCTCTCTTGAAGATGCGGAAGCTAAAGTTACTCCTGCTTCATCATCAACTAATTGAGCGTAAATTTCTTTATTGGAACGATATACAGATAATCTTGGTCTTGCTGCTGTTCCAAAGATATTACGACGAACACGTCTTTTTATCTTTTGTCTTTTTTCTGTTTTTGATAGTGCCATTGTTCGATTATAATTTATTAGGCAGATTTACCTGCTTTTCTTCTAATTTCTTCTCCTACGAATTTAATTCCTTTTCCTTTGTATGGTTCCGGTTTACGGAATGAACGGATTTTAGCCGCAATCATACCGATTAACTGGTTGTCATGTGAAGTTAAAATCACCAAAGGATTTTTTCCTTTTTCTGATACGGTTTCTACTTTCACTTCAGCAGGTAATTCCATCACAATATTATGTGAAAATCCTAATGATAAATCCAGTCTTTGCCCTTGATTGGAGGCTCTGTATCCTACTCCGACCAATTCTAATTGTTTTTTAAAACCTTCGTTTACTCCGATTACCATATTATTAATCAATGAACGGTATAAACCGTGCAATGCTTTGTCTTCTTTTGAATCTGACGGACGAGATACTGACATATTTCCGTCTTCTATTTTCAACTCAAATCCTTCTCTTATAGCTTGAGTCATTTCCGCATTTTTTCCTTTTACGGTTACTACTCCATCTTTTAATTCTACAGTAGTTCCTGCCGGGATTGTAATACTTGCGTTACCTATTCTTGACATTTTCTTTTTCTTTTAATCTTAATAAACCAAACACAATACTTCTCCTCCGACATTCTCCTGACGAGCTTGTTTGTCGGTCATTACACCTTTAGATGTAGAAACAATCGCTACTCCTAAACCGTTTAAAACTCTTGGAAGACTCTTAGCGCCTTTGTATTGACGCAATCCCGGACGAGAATATCTCTTTAAGTTCTTAATCACGGGTTCTTTTGTCACTCTGTCATACTTCAAAGCGATTTTAATTATTCCCTGATGTGAACCGTCCTCGAATTTGTAGTTCAAAATATAACCTTGATCGAAAAGAATCTTAGTGATTTCTTTTTTAAGGTTAGAAGCAGGAATTTCAACAACTTTGTGACCTGCCATCAATGCGTTGCGTAAACGCGACAGATAATCTGAAATTGGAACTGTTACCATAATTTTTGTTTATTTTACAGTATAGAACTGCTATGGTTATACTTTTAAACTTAAACTTCTCTAAAAATCATTCAATTACTCGAATACTTTTAGGCGTGCAAATGTAGAGATATTTTTTTATTTGACAAATTAAATTTAATTAGTTCTGTTTATTTTTTTGAAATTCTTTTTTTCAAACAATTAGACTGTTTTGTTTTGTGGTTTTTTTAACCGGAATTTGAAGTCGTTTTGAAATTTTAATATGCTACCAATACGATTTTGTTTTGAAAATAGGATTCATTATTAAAAATAAAACAACAAGTAAGATTATTTGAGTAATTCCATACAAAATATAGAAATAGTCATTGTTCACATAATCTAATAAAAATAATTTGATAATTTCTTGGCTTTCTAAATAAATGAAAAAATTATAAATAATATGTGCAATTACAGCATATAACAGTCCATACCTAACTTTTATTATCCCTAAAATTATACCCAAAAAAAAGTAATTCAAAAATTGATCCTTAGAAAAAAAGAATTCAAAAGGCTTAAAAAAAAATCCAAAATGAGCTATTGAAAAAAGAAATGAGCTTATTAAAATCCCAATGACAGTTTTAAAATTGGTCTCATATCTTCTAATCATATAACCCCTGAAAATTAATTCTTCAATTACAGAGCCACATAATAACAATGCTATGAAAGTGAAATTTATAGAAATATTACTAAAATCAAAATTAAACTTACTCGGAATAAATGTGTTTATATCTCTATAAAACAAATCAAATGACTGAAGAAACAAATAAATAGGTATAAATGAAATCAATAATTTTTTTAATTCAAACTTTAATCTGATTCTTTTTCTTCCTCTAATATCCTTCCAAAAAATAAAGATTACGACAAATAGAAAAATAATATTAAAAAGAACTAAGAACAATTCATTTACTTCATATATAGCAATAAAGTTGACAATTAGTATATTAAAAACGTAATATAAAAAGAAAAGAAGTATCCATTTAAATAATCTCTTTTTATCCTCTACCTTTTCCACGTTCGTTATTATTTTTTATAGTAAATCACTATCAAACCACCGTTATAGAACTCTTTCCTATTTTAAAATTCAATTAACTTTTACTTTCAAATATAAACAAATCCTTTGATTTTAATTTTAATTTTTTCCTTGCTGAATTAATTTAGAACATTTCCTTTGCTACTCAAACTAACACTTATTTAAACTCTTGTTGGTAAAATTTAAACAGTTTCTTAGATTTGTAAGATTATTTAAATAAAAAACACAAAATTAATTAAATGAAAAAGATTTTAATCATGGGAATGGCATTAGCGGGTTCCACCGTTTTTTCACAAGATAAATTCCATGCCATAAACTTAGAGTACATGGATACAGAGGTTCGTCCACAGGATGATTTTTACAATTTCGTAAACGGAAACTGGATGAAAACCACCGAAATTCCTTCTGATCGTGCCCGATGGGGGAGTTTTGACGAATTGCGTGACAATACAGATAAAGTAACTTTGGACATTTTAAAAGGACTTTTAGGAAAAACTTACGCCAAAGGAAGCGATGAACAAAAAATCGGAGATTTATACGAATCTTATGTTGATTTTGAAGCAAGAGATAAAGCTGGTTTAAAACCGATTGAACCTTATTTGCAAAAAATTGACAATATTCATAATCTCACAGATTTACAAAATTACCTAACCGAAGTTACTCCACTTGGTTTGAATTATTTTTATGGATTTTTCGTGCGTTCACACATGAAAAAAAGTAGTGAGAATGCCATTTATTTAGGTCAGGCAAATTTGGGATTAGGACGAGCTTATTACCAAAAAGAAGATGAAGCCAATTCTAATACTTTAAAACAATATTCGGAATATATTGATAAAATCTATCCGTTTACCGGCGACCGTACCCGAAGTTTAAAAGGGCCCGGAATTGTTCAATTTGAAAAAGATATTGCTTCCTATTTATTAACCGTAGAAGAGCAACGGGATTCCAGAAAAAGATTTAACCCGTATGCCGTAAAAGATTTAAAAAATTTATCTAAAAATGTGAATCTTGAAAAATATCTGAATGATTTAGGTGTAAAAACCGATTCAGTCATCATCGGAGAAATTAATTATTTCAAAAATATTGACAAAATCATCAACGAAGAAAACCTACCTTTAATTAAACAATTCCTAAAATTCCATTTAATTGACAATTCAACCGGTATTTTAACCAAAGAATTAGACGAATTGAGCTTTAGCTTTTATGGCGTACAATTAAGAGGTCAAAAAGAGCAAAGAGCACTGGAAAAAAGAGGATTAGAATTTGTGAACGGTAGTGCCGGAGAACTTTTAGGGAAATTATACGTAAAAGATAATTTTCCACCGGAAGCCAAAGAAAGTGCCTTAGAAATGATTGATTATTTGTTCCGTGCTTTTGAAGTTCATATCAAAAACTTAGAATGGATGTCACCCGAAACCAAAATAAAAGCACTGGAAAAATTAGGTAAATTCACAGTGAAAATTGGTTATCCGGACAAATGGAGAGATTATTCAAATTTAAATATTGTTTCACACAAAGAAGAAGGTGCTTTATTTACCAATTACATGAATTTAAGACAATGGCGCTACGAATATATGTTCAACAAAATCGGACAACCGGTGGACAGAAGCGAATGGGGAATGTCTCCACAAACTGTGAATGCGTATTTTAATCCTTCCAATAACGAAATTGTTTTTCCGGCTGCTATTTTACAGTATCCATTTTATGATTACAGAGCCGATATGGCAGTGAATTTTGGAGGAATGGGAGCTGTAATCGGACATGAAGTTTCACATGGATTTGACGATAGCGGTGCTTTGTACGACGGAGATGGAAACCTGAAAAACTGGTGGACAGAAGAAGATGCTGAAAAATTTGCTTCCGTTGGAAAAGCTTTAGCTGAACAATACAGTCAATACGAACCGGTTCCGGGAAGTTTTGTAAACGGTGAATTTACTTTAGGAGAAAACATTGGCGATTTAGGCGGTGTAAGCGTAGCTTTTGACGCTTTATTAATGTATTTGAAAGACAAAGGAAATCCCGGGAAAATCGACGGATTTACACCGGAACAACGTTTCTTCATCTCATGGGCTACGATTTGGAGAACCAAATCCACTCAGGAAGCTTTGATTAACCAAGTAAAAACTGACCCACATTCTCCCGGTTATTATCGTGCATTTGGCCCCATCATCAATGTAGAAGGCTTCTACAAAGCTTTTGATGTGAAAAAAGGCGACAAAATGTACAAAGCTCCACAAGACCGAATTAAAATCTGGTAAAACTTAAAAAAACAAGAAAATGACAACAACAGAAGCAATTAAAAGCAAAACAGTCTGTTTAATTGACGTAAGAGATTCATACGAATTAGAAACCGACGGCTGCGTAGATTGTGCCGTTAATATTCCAATGGGAGAAATCCCGGAGCGAATCGAAGAAATAAAGAAAATGGGAAATCCCATTGTACTATTTTGCAGAGGCGGTAACAGAGCCGCTTCCGTACTTGAATTTTTAACTGAAAACGGAATCAAAAATTGCTTTAACGGAGGCGGTTTTGCCGATGTTCAAAAAGCTTTAAATTCTTGATTATTTTTAGAAGAATTTTATACTTCTTCTTTATATAATTGAAAAAAAATTAAATCATACCTCGGGATTTTATCTCGAGGTATTTGTTTAAGGTATTTACCGTTAAATCTTCCGGACGGGTTAAAACTGTTTGTATGCCGTATTTTGTTAATTCTAATACGATTTGTTGTTTTTCATAAATGAATTTTTCAGCCAAAGTTTTTTCATAAATATCCGTTCCCAATGAAGAGTTGGAAACAAAATCTTCTAATTCGCTATTGGTGAAAAACACAACCACCAACAAATGATTTTTATTGATTCCCTGCAAATATGGCAATTGACGACGCATAGAATCCATACTTTCAAAATTGGTAAATAACAGAAATAAACTTCTTTGAGTGATTTTATATTTTATTGAATTATACAAACGACCCATATCACTTTCCTGAAAATCGGTGCGCACACTGTACAGACTTTCCATAATTTTATGCATTTGATTGGTTCGTCGTTCAGCTTTTATCAAATTTTCTATTCGATTGGAAAATGTAAAAACGCCTACTCTATCTTGATTTTGAAGCACAACATTACTGATGATTAAACTTGAATTAATGGCGTAATCCAACAAACTCAACTGATGAAACGGCATTTTCATTACTCGTCCTTTATCAATTACACAATACACTTGTTGTGATTTTTCATCAGTGTATTGATTGACCATAAATTCCTTGGTTTTTGCCGTTGCTTTCCAGTTTATTGTTCGAATATCATCACCCGAAACGTACTTTTTAATTTGTTCAAATTCCATACTATGACCCAAACGTCGAACTTTTTTCTGTCCGATTTCATTGGTATAAGCTTTAAAATTCTGTAAACTGAATTGCCTCAATCGTAAAAAAGAAGGATACACTTTTATTTGACAATCCGTATCCAAAACAATTTTTCTTTGTAAAAAACCCAAAGGACTACTCACCAAAACATTGGTTTTCCCAAACTGATAAATCCCTCGTTCTCTTGGTTGTAATTCATATTCCAAATCTATTTCTTTCTGAGTTTCCAATTTTCCGTTTATTTCAAAATCAAATAATTGAAATTGCTCCGGAATTTCATCTAAAACTTGATAATTTATTTGAAAAGGAAAACGATTTTTCAAATGAATTTTCACTTTATTTTTGTCAAAATTTGAAAATTTATCTTGAGTTTCTCTTTCTCCGACTACTCCTTTTTTCACTGTGTTCATAATCACTCCATCTGCGATGAACAATACGATTACTGAAAACAACAAATAAGAAGCAATCTGAAGGAATACCGGCCAAAAAAATCCTGTCACATACACTCCGGCAACAAATGTTAAAGCATAAAAAAAACGCTTTGTCAGAAATAATTTAAACCAAGAGTTCATTAACGGGGAATTTCAGTTGCATCTATAATTTGTTGTATAATCTGAGTTGCGGTAACGCCTTCCATTTCTTTTTCCGGAGAAACCACAATCCGGTGTTTCAATGCAGGAATCGCTACAAATTTAACATCTTCAGGAATCACAAAATCTCTTCCTCTAATAGCAGCCAAAGCCTTGGAAGCATTTAAAATTGAAATTGAAGCACGAGGCGAAGCTCCTAAAAATAAAAACGGATTGTTACGAGTAGAATTTACTATGGAAGCAATATAATGAATCAATTTAGACTCCACTTGAACCAATTGTATAATTTTCTGAAATTCAATGATTTCACTTTGACTAAATACACTCTCAATCAAATGAGAAGGGTCTTCATTTTTTTGTTGATGATTTCCTTCGATGATTTGAATTTCTTCTTCAAAATCCGGATAACCGACTTCAATTTTAAATAAAAATCGGTCAAGTTGTGCTTCCGGAAGTCGATAAGTTCCTTCTTGTTCAATCGGATTCTGTGTAGCAAAAACCAAAAACGGAGCTTCCATTTCGTAACGATTTCCATCTATGGTGATTTGTTTTTCTGCCATTACTTCAAACAAAGCCGCCTGAGTTTTTGCCGGTGCCCGATTGATTTCATCAATTAAAACAATCTGAGAAAAAATCGGTCCTTTTTTGAACTCAAATTCATTCTTTTTCATGTCAAAAATCGAAGTTCCCAAAATATCCGATGGCATTAAATCCGGTGTGAACTGAATCCGACTGAAACCGACATTCATCGTTCGGGCAATTAATTTTGCCGTTACGGTTTTTGCCACTCCCGGCACACCTTCTATCAAAGCATGGCCATTGGCAAAAATGCAAATCATCAATAAATCTTTAAATTCTTGTTGTCCTACAATTACTTTTGCCAATTGATTCCGAATTTCTCCAACTCCTTTTTGAATTTTACTCAAATCAATTCGTTGTGTAAATTCAAATTCTTTTTCCATTGAATTTTCCATTTCATCGTTTACGTTTTCTTCCATAATTTCCTGATTTATAGCTAAATTGCTCTATTTGTGATTGTATTCTGAAAAAATCTTGCTGATCTAAATAGCTTCGTTCTCTAAAAAGCTCAAGTGTCAATACCAATTTTTCACAAAGTGATTTATCTACTCCGGATTTTGTACTCAATAATTCCGAAAAATCATTTTCGGTATCTTTTGCCTGAATATGATAATGAATTCGGATTTGTTCTAAAAAATAATTGATTTTATAACGAACCATGGCGGTATGATCGGGATGAGACTGATACAAATTTGATAAAGTTTTGGCGAAATCCAAAGCATAATTGGAATATGGTAAAATAATAGGAACGGCTTTTTGCTTCCGACGGGAATTAAAAATCAAAAATAAAATTCCCATGGCAAGCAATAAAAAGAAGGCTTGACGCAATCCTTGATTTTTTAGAATAAAACTTAATGATTCGAAAAAACCACCATCCCGACTTTCATTCATCGCTCTCCGGCTGTACATTCTGTGATTATCCCAAAGAATAACTTCCGAATCCATAAATGAAAAAACCGTTGCTACATAATCGGAATAATTGCTTCGCAATAAATTGTAATTAGTAAAAATAAAAGGCTCGGTATGCAAAAAGATTATTCCTTCTCCGTACTCAACTTTTATAAAATTCGGATAGATTGTATTGGTCAATTCCAAATTTCCTAAAACAGTCGAATTTCGTTCATCATAAACTGAAAAATAATACGATTTCATTTCCCTGAAAGGTTCATATAATGTGTCATCCACACTAATTCCTTTTGCTTTTTTATCATTTTCTAAAACTGCTGTTTTAAATCGAAAAGCTTCTTCTAATAATTTATTTTCATCACTTAACGAAATAAAAGCCTGTCCGCCCGATTCTACATGCTCTAAAATTGCATTCCAGTCTCCAGCCGTTTTTCTGTCTGAATCCATGATATAGATA
>JAVFAE010000030.1:0-13941 GCA_034002605.1 Weeksellaceae bacterium
TGCTAATATGCTCAGACAATACGGTGTAGTAGGAAAATTTGTAGAAGTTTTTGGCTCAGGATTAGATAATTTATCCGTTCCTGACCGAGCAACTATTGGAAATATGTCACCGGAATTCGGATGTACTATTACTTACTTCCCGATTGATAATAAAACTTTGGAATATATGCGAAGCAGTAACCGAAGTGAGGAACAAGTTCAATTGGTAGAACAATATTGTAAAGCCAATATGTTATGGCGTGAAAATGAAGATTTAATTGAATATACGGATGTGCTTGAATTGGATATTTCTACGGTTCAACCCACTGTGGCAGGTCCTAAACGTCCACAAGATAAAATTTTATTGAAAGATTTAAAAGAGAAATTCATTGAATTAGAGCATCAGACTTTCGGTAGAACGTATATCCAACCGGAAGAACGCGAGAGAGCACTTTCAAGATGGAAAGCAGAAGGTGGAAATATGGTTTTGGAACAATCCAAGAATCCATCTCCGGATATTGAAATAGAATCCAAAGAAGAAAATGGACTGAAAACAGTTTGGATTTCCAGAGATCATCAAAAATATATGCTTTCAGACGGAGCCGTAGCCATTGCTGCTATTACTTCCTGTACCAATACCTCAAATCCTTACGTGATGATTGGAGCCGGATTGGTAGCAAAAAATGCACGGGAACAAGGAATTGATGTAAAACCTTGGGTAAAAACTTCCTTAGCACCGGGTTCAAAAGTTGTAACCGATTATTTGGAAAAAGCAGATTTAATGAAGGATTTGGAAGCATTGGAATTCCATTTAGTAGGCTACGGATGTACTTCCTGTATCGGAAATTCAGGTCCGCTTCCTCCTGAAGTAGCCAAAGCTGTAGAAGAAAACGATTTGGTAGTCACTTCTGTTTTATCCGGAAACCGGAATTTTGAAGCTCGTATTCATCCACAAGTTAAAATGAATTTTCTGATGTCGCCCATGTTGGTTGTTGCTTTTGCTTTGGCGGGTCGTGTGGATATTGATTTAACAACCGAACCTTTGGGACACGACAGAAACGGCCGGGCGGTTTATTTGAAAGATGTTTGGCCAAGTGATGATGAAATTAGAAGCGTTATGGATAAAGTACTTTCTAAAGATGATTTCAAGAAAAATTACGATGAAATTTTTGCAGGAAATGAAATTTGGAGAAATCTGAATGTGCCTCAAGATAAATTATACCAATGGGATGAAGACTCCACTTATATTAAAGAAGTTCCATTCTTTTACAATTTATCCGAAAAAACTCAAGCTCTGAAAAATATTGAAGGAGCACGGGTTTTACTTGTTTTGGGCGATAGTATTACGACTGACCATATTTCTCCGGCAGGTTCATTTTCTGAAGACTCTGCTGCCGGAAAGTATTTGATATCGAGAGGTGTAGCAAAAAAAGATTTTAACAGTTACGGTTCGAGAAGAGGAAATGATGAAGTAATGGTACGTGGAACTTTTGCAAATGTCCGAATCAAAAATCAATTGGCAACAAAAGAAGGAGGATTCACCACTCATTTACCTTCTAATGAAGAATTAACAGTTTTTGAAGCTGCTCAAAAATATAAAGCAGACAATACTCCACTGATTGTTCTTGCCGGAAAAGAATACGGAAGCGGTTCGTCCAGAGACTGGGCCGCAAAAGGAACTTTTCTGTTGGGAGTGAAAGCCGTTTTAGCAGAAAGTTATGAAAGAATTCACAGAAGTAATTTAATCATGATGGGCGTTTTGCCTTTGCAATACAAAGACGGAGAAAGTGCTGCAAAATATGGATTAACCGGAAAAGAAATTATCAGTATTGAAGGAATTCAGGAAGGTTTACATCCATCAAAAACAGTAAAAATGAAAGCAGAAAAAGAAGATGGAAGTGTGATTAGTTTTGATGTAATTGCTCGTTTGGATTCTCCGATAGAAGTAGCTTATTATGAAAATGAAGGAATTCTTCAATACGTTTTACGTCAGTTTTTGAAAGAATAAAAACAGAATAAAATTGAATCGTTTGAAAAAATCCGGACTTTCGTTCGGATTTTTTAGGTTTCAAATTCAAAAAAATAAGGAAACCCCATAATTACACAATTTTAAGACAAGCTTTCCAAATGGCATCTTCGGGCGGTGGAGCTATAATTGAAATTTCTTCTTTTCTTACCGGATGTAGGAATTGAATACTGCGTGCGTGAAGCGAAATACTTCCATCGGGATTGGAGCGTTTGGCACCGTATTTTAAATCGCCTTTAATCGGATGACCAATGAAACTCAATTGTGAACGGATTTGGTGTGAACGACCGGTAAATAAATCAACTTCCAATAAGGAATAATGCTCCAAATGTCCGATTAATTTATATTCTAAAATAGCTTTTTTGGCTTCCGGAGTAGGTTTGATAAAAACACTGACCTTATTGGTTTTCGAGTTTTTTCGGAGAAAATGCTCCAATCTTTCAGCTGATTTTTCGGGTTCTCCTTCCACAATTGCCCAATAAGCTTTTTGGACATTTCGAGTTTTAAATAATTCGTTCATTCGGCTCAAAGCTTTACTGGTTTTAGCAAAAGCCAAAATACCACTTGTCGGGCGATCCAAACGATGAATTAATCCCAAGAAAACATTTCCCGGTTTTTTATCCCGAACTTTAATAAATTCCTTCAAACTTTCCACCAAAGGAACATCACCGCTTAGGTCAGCTTGTGCTAATTCTCCTGCTTTTTTATTGAAAATAAGCAAATGGTTGTCTTCAAAAACTATTCTTTTGCTGAAATTTTCCATAGTAAAATCAAGTACTGAAATTTCTTTTTTCAGAACAATTAAAAAGATTAATATTGTTCAGTTTCATTAGGGAAATCTTTATTTTTCACATCGCTTACATAGCGTTGAACAGCCTGAGTGATTTCTTCATAAAGATTCAAATATTGGCGTAAGAATTTTGGTGTAAACTCATGCGTCATGCCTAACATATCGTGAACAACCAAAACTTGTCCATCGCAATCCGCTCCGGCACCAATTCCAATTGTTGGAATAGAAATACTTTCGGTTACTTTTTTCGCTAATTGAGCCGGAATTTTTTCCATAACAACAGAAAAAGCACCTAATTCTTCTAAAAGTCGGGCATCTTCAAGCAATTTTTCAGCTTCTGCTTCTTCTTTTGCTCGAACTTTATAAGTTCCGAATTGATAAATAGATTGAGGTGTTAATCCTAAATGTCCCATAACGGGAATTCCTGCATTGACAATCCGTTGAATAGATTTTTGAATTTCTTTTCCACCTTCTAATTTAATGGCATGTGCACCGGATTCTTTCATAATCCGAACAGCAGAATCCAATGCCCTTTGTGGGTCGGATTGATAGGTACCAAAAGGTAAATCGACAACAACCAAACAACGCTTTGCTGCACGAACTACACCTTGAGCATGATAAATCATTTGATCCAAAGTAATGGGAAGAGTGGTTTCGTGACCTGCCATAACATTGGAAGCCGAATCGCCCACTAAAATAACATCAACTCCACCGGCATCTACCATGGAAGCTATAGTGTAATCATAAGAAGTTAACATGGAAATTTTTTCCTTTCCTTTCATACTTCTCAGAGTTTCCGTTGTTATTCTTTTTATTTCTTTGTTTATTGACATGACTAAATTTTGGGCTAAGATAAAACGAATTCATTTTAAAGCCTTATTTTTGCGTGGCCAATTTTTTAAGAACAGAAAGAGTGGCTTGGAAATAGTAAAGAATTATAATAAAAAATAAACTCAGAAATGAAAATTACAGTTGTAGGGACAGGATATGTGGGATTAGTTTCCGGAACTTGTTTTGCCGATGTTGGAATTGAAGTGGTCTGTGTAGATATTGACCAGAAAAAAATAGATAAATTAAAAAATGGAATTATACCGATTTATGAACCCGGATTGGAAGAAATGGTCATTCGAAATTATAAAAACGGAAGATTGCATTTTTCTACTGATTTAGGTGAAGCAATTCAGGAAAGTGAAGTGGTTTTTATAGCCGTTGGAACTCCTCCGGGTGAAGATGGTTCTGCTGATTTAAGTTATGTTTTGGCAGTGGCGAAAGAAGTAGGAGAGAAGATGTCGGATTATTTGGTGATTGCTACTAAAAGTACTGTTCCGGTTGGAACCGGACAAAAAGTTAAAAAGGAAATTGAAAAAGCTTTAGCGGCTCGAAATTCTGATTTGAATTTTTCAGTTGCATCCAATCCTGAATTTTTAAAAGAAGGAGCAGCAGTAGAGGATTTTCTAAAACCTGACCGTATTGTAGTAGGAACCGAAGATGAACGTGCAAAAGAAATTATGCATCGTTTGTACAAACCGTTTCAGCTAAGTAGTGACCGGATTATTTATATGGATATTCCTTCTGCTGAAATGACAAAATACACCGCAAATGCTATGTTGGCAACCAAAATCAGTTTCATGAACGATATTGCGAATCTTTGCGAAATCGTAGGAGCAGATGTAAATATGGTGAGAAGAGGAATTGGTTCGGATCAAAGAATCGGAAATAAATTCATTTATCCGGGTGTAGGTTATGGAGGTTCTTGTTTTCCGAAAGACGTAAAAGCTATTATCCGAACTGCTAAACAATACGGTTATGAATTAAAAGTTTTGCAAGCTGTTGAGGATGTAAATGATGCACAAAAGCATGTTTTAGTTGAAAAGGTTAAAAAATATTTCGGAACGAATCTTTCCGGGAAAACTTTTGCTCTTTGGGGATTGAGTTTTAAGCCGAATACCGATGATATGCGGGAAGCTCCTTCTTTGGTTATTATTGAGGAATTGAAAAAATTAGGCGCAGAAGTCAAAGCGTACGATCCGATTGCGATGAACCATGCCCGTGATTTTTATTTAGGTGATAAAATCACGTATTGTAAAGATGCTTATGAAGCTTGTGATGATGCAGATGCTTTGTTGTTGGTCACAGAATGGTCAGAATTCAGAATGCCAAACTGGAAAATTTTAGCAAAATTGCTTAAAAATAAAACCATTTTCGACGGAAGAAATATTTATGACGGTCCATACTTACGGGAATTAGGATTTGATTATTTCGGAATTGGTTTACAATAGTTGTGGTTTTGAACAATAAAAAGACGAAAAAACCCTTTATAATAGACTAATCAAAACTTAAATAATATGAAAATAGGAATTACATTCAGTACTTTTGATTTGCTGCATGCCGGCCACATCAAAATGTTGGAAGAAGCAAAGCGACAATGTGATTATTTGATTTGCGGTTTACAAATGGATCCGTCTATGGATCGTCCTGAAAAAAATAAGCCGACTCAATCCATAGTAGAACGATACATTCAACTGAAAGGTTGCAAATTCGTCGATGAAATTGTTCCGTATGCAAGTGAACAAGATTTGGAAGATATTTTACGTTCTTTCAAAATTGATGTGCGGATTTTGGGTGATGAATACAAAGATCGAGATTTTACAGGTCGCCAATACTGCGAAGAAAAAGGAATCAAATTGTATTTTAATAGTAGAGATCATCGTTTTTCCAGTTCAGGCTTGAGAAAAACGGTTCATGAAATTGAAAACTTAAAAGTTACACATAAAAATTAATTCATTTTGAAAAAACAAACACTTATCATAACGGGAGGAGCAGGTTTTATCGGTTCTCATGTTGTGAGGCAATTTGTTCTGAATTATCCGCATTATCAAATCATCAATTTAGATGCATTGACTTATGCCGGAAATTTGGAAAATTTAAAAGACATTGAATCGGCTCAAAATTATCAATTTATAAAAGCAGATATTACCGATGAACAATTGATTTCTGAAATTTTTGAGAAATACCAACCTACCGGTGTGATTCATTTAGCAGCTGAATCACATGTAGATCGTTCCATAAGTTCACCTTTGGAATTTGTTAAAACCAATGTTTTGGGAACAGTTAATTTATTGAATGCAGCCAAAAAAACATGGGAAACTTCGTCCGAAGGATATGAAGGCAAACGTTTTCATCATGTTTCCACCGATGAAGTTTACGGAGCTTTGGGCGAATCCGGATTTTTTACCGAAGAAACTTCGTATGATCCACATTCTCCTTATTCTGCTTCTAAAGCGAGTTCTGACCATTTTGTAAGAGCTTATGCCGATACATATAATTTTCCTGTTGTGTTGACAAACTGCTCTAATAATTACGGCCCGAATCATTTTCCGGAAAAATTAATTCCTTTGTGCATTCACAATATCATTCACAAAAAACCATTACCGATTTATGGAGATGGAAAATATACACGCGATTGGTTGTATGTTATTGATCATGCGGTTGCTATTGATTTGGTTTTCCATCAGGGAAAAAATCGAGAAAGTTATAATATAGGAGGATTTAATGAATGGAAAAATATTGATTTAGTCAAAGAATTGTGCCGTCAAATGGATGAAAAATTAGGACGAGAAAAAGGCGAAAGTGAACAGTTGATTACTTTTGTGAAAGATCGTCCCGGACATGATTTACGCTATGCAATTGATGCTTCTAAAGTGAATCAAGAATTAGGCTGGAAGCCCAGTGTGACTTTTGAAGAAGGATTAGCATTGACCATTGATTGGTACCTGAAAAATCAAGAATGGTTAGAACATGTAACGAGTGGAGATTATCAGAAGTATTATGAGGAGCAGTATGGGAGTGAGGAGGTGAAGAAGTAAGGAAGTTAAGAGGTGAAGAAGTTAAAAGTGAGAAGGTTAGAAATAAGTAATTAATAGGATGAAAGAAATAGTATCTCATAAAGATTTAAAAGTATGGCAGGAGGCTATGGTTCTTGTTGAAGATATTTATAAAATAACCTCTGCATTTCCAAAAGAAGAAATTTATGGCTTAATAAGTCAAATCAGAAGGGCATCAATTTCTGTTCCGTCCAATATTGCAGAAGGCGCAGGAAGAAAGAGTAATTTAGAATTTATACGATTTTTATATATTGCATAAGGTTCGTTAAGTGAAGTGGATACTCAATTAGAAATTGCAGTTCGATTAAATTTCACCAAATCGGATGATGTAATAAAAAATAGAATTTATTTCATAAAAAGTATGTTAGCTAAATTAATTAGAAGTTTAAAAGATAAATAAAACAAATATAGAGTCGCACTCACCAACCATATAACTTTCTAACCATCTAACTTTCTAACCCACTAACTTTAAATAAAACAACCAAAAAAATGAAAGGAATAATATTAGCAGGAGGCTCAGGAACAAGACTTTATCCGTTAACAATATCGGTAAGCAAACAATTAATGCCGGTTTACGATAAACCCATGATTTACTATCCATTATCGACTTTATTATTGGCTGGAATTCGTGAAATCTTGATTATCACTACACCGCAAGATAGTGAAGTTTTCCAACGATTGTTGGGTGACGGAAGTCAAATAGGATGTACAATTCAATATAAAATCCAAGCTTCTCCCGATGGTTTGGCTCAAGCTTTTATCATTGGAGAAGACTTTATTGGAGAAGATTCAGTAGCATTGGTTTTGGGTGATAATATCTTTTACGGAGCCGGTTTACCACCACTTTTGCAGTCTAAAGTCAATGTAAAAGGAGGTTGTGTTTTTGCGTATCAAGTTTCCGATCCGGAGCGTTATGGAGTTGTGGAATTTGATGAAAATAAAAAAGCCTTATCGATTGAAGAGAAACCTATTCATCCGAAATCCAATTATGCGGTTCCCGGATTGTATTTTTATGATAACAAAGTCGTGGAATTTGCTAAAAACTTAAAACCTTCTGCACGGGGTGAATTAGAAATTACTGACATTAATAAAATTTATTTAGAACGAGGCGAATTGGAAGTAGGCATCATGGGAAGAGGAACGGCTTGGTTAGATACCGGAACTTTCGAGTCTTTGCATGAAGCTTCTGAATTTGTTCGGATTATTGAAACTCGACAAGGCGTAAAAGTCAGTTGTATTGAAGAAATTGCTTATCGTTATGGTTTTATTGATAAAGAGCAATTATTAAAATCAGCCGATAAATATGGGAAAAGTGGTTATGGCGACTATTTACGAAAGCTGGTTTAGCAGATTATCTTAGTTCTATACTTGACTTTAGATTCTTCAAGTAGGAAGGACTCAAGCTCTTTTTATTATAAAAGATGCAACAGTTCTGTTTTTCTTATTTTGCAACAAACCGAAATAAAACGATTTTCCCTTGGTACAAGGTCAGTTCATTTCCGTATAATTCATAACGGTCGATTTTCGGTAATAAATCCAAAAACATTTGTTCGGTTTCCATTTCGGGACATGCCATTAGAGTAGCTCCGACTTGTTCAAAACGAATGGAAGATTCATCTAAATTAACAGTTGAAAAATAACGATTACAACCCGAAAACCCGGATGCACGTATTTCGCTTTCTTTCATAAACTGCAAATTAATAGCCTGACCGTTGTAACTGAGTACATCACCGTTTTCGTCTTGTAAAATCCATGTTTTGTATAATAAATCCTGATTAGATTTTTTTCCGTTGAGTGAACTTGGAAGTTGGCAACTTACTATAAATCCTAATACAAATAAAAACACTATTTTTTTCATAATCCAATCATTTTAAGTCAATTATTTTATTATCCACGAAGCTCGGCTTGGAAATTTTCTTTAAAATTACGAATTAATTTTTGCATAATTTCATCAATTTCCTTGTCATTTAATGTTTTTTCTTCATTTTGCAAAGTAAAACTCATCGCATAAGATTTTTTTCCTTGCGGTAATTTATCTCCTTCATAAACATCAAAAAGCTGAACGGATTTTAAAGAATTTAAATTTAATTTTTTTACAGATTGATGTAAATCAGCATACGAAACAGATTTATCAATCAACAGTGCCAAATCTCTTTTTACTGATGGAAATTTGGAAATTTCCTTGAATTTAGTGCGATGTTCTTTGGTGATTTTCACAATAAAATCCCAATCCAATTCAGCATAAAAAACACTTTGGTCAATGTCCATTTTCTTCAGTATTTTTGAATGAACTTCACCTAAAATCCCTAAATTCTTTCCACTTAATTCCAATTGTAATCCTTCTGAAAAAATAGAATTAGTACAAGGTTTTTCGTCTATATCATTAATCCCCAATTGATTTAATAAACTAAAAACAATTCCTTTTAAAGTGAAAAAACTCAGTTTTTCTTTGGAATTATTCCAATTGTCAATCGTTTTATTTCCGGATAAAACCAATGCCAAATTTTGTTGTTCATGGTAGGATTTTTCTGATTGGTTATAAATTTTTCCAAATTCAAAAAACCGAATAGCTGAAGATTTTCGATTGATGTTGTATTCCGTATTTTCCAATAATCCCGGAAGTAGCGATTGGCGCATCAGCATTAAATCCGAACTCAACGGATTGAGCAGTTGAACGCCGCTTTCTTTGTTTAAATTAAAAATATCTTGATAGTGCAAACTTCCCACAGAATTGTTCATGACTTCAAAAAAGCCTAAAGAAATTAGAGTTTGTGCAGCAAAATTCTCAATCGTTTGGGATTTATCCGCATATTTAAGATTTACCGAAAAAGCGATTTTCTCAGGATTTTCAATCTTATTATATCCATAAATTCGTAAAATTTCCTCTATCAAATCAACTTCCCGTTGAACATCTGCACGATAAGGAGGAACGATAACTTCAATGGAATCATCCGTTTTGGATAAAATCTGAATATCCAGACTGTTCAAAATATTTTTTATGGTTTCTCGGTGCAAACGTTGTCCCAATAATTGGTCGATTTTGTGATAACGCAACAAAATAACAGCATCTTGAATTGGAATAGGATAGAAGTCAAAAATCTTTCCTTTTATCTCTGCATTCGCATATTCGATTAATAAAAGTGCGGCTTTTTTCAATGCCGGAATAACCATATTGGGGTCGGTTCCACGCTCAAAACGAAAAGAAGAATCCGTGTTTAATCCATGAAATTTAGCTGATTTACGAATTGAAACTGGTTCAAAATAAGCACTTTCCAAAAAAATGGATTGCGTTTGTTCATTTACGCCGGAATCAATTCCACCATAAATCCCTGCCATACATAAACCTCCGTTTTTATCGGAAATCATTAATTCACTTCCGTTTAATTCTCGTTCAACTCCATCTAAAGTTTTGAATTTATCTCCTTTTTTTGAAGTTTGAACTATGATTTTTTTATTAGTAATTTTTTCTGCATCAAAAGCATGCAAAGGTTGCCCTAAATCGTGCAAAATATAGTTGGTAATGTCCACCACATTATTAATCGGTGTCAAACCAATGGTTTTCAAGAAGTTTTGCAACCATTCCGGTGATTCTTTGATTTGAATATTTTCCAAGTACAAACCGGCGTAGCGAGGTGCTGATTCCGAATTTTTTATTTCAACCGAAACAGGCGATTCTCCTTTTAATTCAATTTTATCAAACTCATCAACAGTCAAACTTTGAAAAGTTGCTTTTAAATTTAAATTAATTAAAGCTGCATTTAAATCACGTGCAACGCCGTAATGGCTCATGGCATCGGTTCGGTTGGGTGTCAATCCGATTTCAATTAAATAATCGGAATCTTGTTTTTTAATAAGTTCCTTCAAAGGTGTTCCTACTTTTATAGAAGGTTCCAATAGCCAGATTCCATCATGGTTTTCACTGATTCCCAATTCGGCTTCGGAACAAATCATCCCAAAAGATTCAACGCCTCGTAATTTTGCCTCTTTGATTTTCCATTCTTTTCCGTCAGGCGAAGTTAAAACGCTTCCTACGGTTGCAACGGCAACTTTCTGAGCTTCTTCAATATTGGGCGCACCGCATACGATTTGTAAAACTGTATTTTCACCTATATCAACGGTAGCAACTTTTAATTTATCTGCGTTTGGATGCTTTTGAAGTGTTAGAACTTTTCCGACTGTAACGCCTTCTAAAGAACTTTTTTGAGAACCGGTTGCACTGATTCCTTCTACTTCTAATCCGATATTGGTTAATATTTCACTGATTTTATGAATATCCAAATCCGTGTTCAGATAAGTGGAAAGCCAGTTATATGATAGTTTCATTTATGAAATTTTCTTTTTTTTGAATGATTTTTAAATATTTAACATGACCGGCATAACCAGCATCAAAATGTTTTCACCTTCGCTTAATCCATCTATTGGGCGGATGATTCCGGCTCGACTTGGCTCGGACATTTCTAAGGTAATATCTTCTGATTGTAAATTGTTTAAAATTTCAATTAAAAATTTAGAATTAAATCCGATTTGCATATCAACGCCGTTATAGTCGCAAGGTAGCCATTCTTCTGCTTTGCTGGCAAAATCATGATCTTCGGCATGGATGGTTAGTGAACTTCCGGATAATTTTAAACGGATTTGATTGGTCGTTTTATTAGAAAAAAGTGAAGCCCGTCGAAGTGAATTTAGAAATAAATTCCGGTTAATCGTTAAAACATTTGGGTTTTCTTTTGGAATAACCGCTTCATAATTTGGGTATTTTCCTTCGATTAAACGACAAGTAAGCACGATGTTATTGAAAGAAAAACGTGTATTGGTTTTATTATAATCAATAACAATTTCGTCAGAACTTCCTCCAATAATATTTTTCAAAAGATTTAAAGGTTTTTTCGGCATGATGTATTCCATTCCTTCAGCTGTGGTTAAATCTTTTCGTGTGTATTTCACCAAACGGTGTGCATCCGTCGCAACAAAATGGAATCCGGCAGGATTTGTCTGAAACAAAACTCCGGTCATTACCGGACGCAATTCATCATTTCCGGTAGCAAAAAGCGTTCTGGAAATAGCCTCTGAAAGGATGTCGGCTTCGAAGCTGATTGAATTCAAATCTTCCATCGGAGGAACTTGCGGAAAATCATCTGCATTTTCAATGGCAATTTGGTAATTTCCTTGTTCTGAGATGATTTCTAATAAATTATCTTCTTTTAATAAAAAAGTCAAAGGTTGTTCAGGAAAAGTTTTTAAGGTATCCAATAAGATTTTGGAAGGAACTGCAATTCGAATGTTTTCGGAGGACTCAACCTCTAAAACAGTCGAAATAGTAGTTTCTAAGTCAGAACCGGTGATTTTTAGTTGATTATCATTTAATTCAAATAAAAAATTATCCAAAATTGGTAAAGTGTTATTACTGCTGATAACTCCGCTGATAAGACCGGCATTTTTCGCTAAACTGTTGCTGGACACTATAAATTTCATGATTTTTAAATGTTTTTTAATTCAGAAAACAAAAGTAACCCTTTTGAATGATTTGGAATAATTTAAAAACAGAAATGTAATAAAAACTTGATGATATGATTTTATAAATTTAAAATGTTTCTGAAAAAACAGTTTTCTTGGTATTGATTTTGTTAATTTCGTAATCGTTTTAAACTAAATAGGATGAAATATTTTAATTTACTCTGTTGTATTTTGGTTTTTGCTTCTTGTTCAACGAATAAAATCACTTCAACTGATTCTTCAACCGAAGAAATTACGGAAATAAAATCAAAAAATAAATTAGTCGGAAAGTGGATTTTGGAATATATGTCGTCCGTTCATGGAAAAACAGTGAAAGATTTGTACAAAATCCAAAAACCGTATTTAAACTTTGTGGATGACACGAAAGTTGCAGGTAATAACGGTTGCAATAATATAGCCGGTGCTTATAAATGGGAGGGAAGCTTTATTTCGTTTGAAACGGAACATTTCCGTTCGACTCGTATGTTTTGTGAAGGTGTGGACGAAAAAGCATTTTTGAATGCGCTACAAACCGTTAATCAATTTACAGTGAGTCAAGATGAAAACCGTTTGATACTGCTGACAGGTGATATTGTTACTTTGTCATTTATCAAAGAAATCGAAGAGTAAAATTTATATATTTGTTATCCTAAAAAAGAAAAATGAAAAAAGTTTTAATTTTTACATTTTTGACTGTTTTTTTATTCGGTTGTGAAGGTCCGTATATTTTTAATCGGGTTGTCAATTTAAAAAGTGGCGATAAAATGTTATTGGGTGGAGTCAGTCGGGAAGCCTTTTTAAAACCGCCTTTTAAAGATTGGTACCAAGCGGAATACGATGCTTATCAACCGTCTCCGGCTGTATTGAAACAGATAAAATCCAAAATAAAACGGTGCCGGATTGAAGTTTTTATGGGAACTTGGAATGACAGTTCCAAAGTATATTATCCTCGTTTGGTGAAAATTTTAGATGAAACAAAGTTTCCCAAAGAAAGGATGCTTACTTATGCGGTAAATGAAAATAAACGAAGTTTTTACAGCGAAGAAAGAGGAAAAAACATTGAACAAGTTCCGACTATTTTGATTTATAAAGGCGGAAAAGAAATAGGGAGAATTGTAGAATCTCCTTCTTCCGGAAGTTTAGAAGAAACAATTTTAGCCATTCTTACAGGCAAGTATTCAGAATAAAATACAAAAAACCAATAAACAGAAAAAGTAAATTTCACCCTTTCTATTTGTTGGTTTTCTTTTATGAATTTATTTTAAAGTTTATTCCACAATAAAGTAGATTCCCTTTTTAACCAAAGGTTCTTCTCCTGCTTTTTCTTGTTTGAATTCTACTAAACAACTCCCGGATTCTACGCCGGTTAAATCAAATGTTCTGACTCCCGGAACACCAACCATTCCTTCTGCTGATTGATTCTGAGTGAATTTCTCACCATCGACAGTAACTGAACAGTCATTTTCAGAGGCAACTGACCAAAAGTAACCCGTAGAAGGGTTTTCTTCCATGTTTACCTGAACGGTATTTCCTTTTTTTACTTTTACAAATTGTAAATGGTTGTAGCTACTTAATTCAACAGTGTCCGGAAAGTAATTCCAACTTTCTTGCAAGGTGTTTTTACACCCTGTAAGACCTAAAACAGCAATAGAAAGTATAAAATATTTTTTCATTGAAATAAATTTTGAGTGAAATTAAGATAAATTATTTAACTAAACGTAATTTTTAAAAATTAAATTCATAAAACGATGAAATTTGAGAAATATAGC
>JAVFAE010000031.1:0-13848 GCA_034002605.1 Weeksellaceae bacterium
ACTTTAGTAAATCCGGAATGCACCAATAAGAAAGAAAATCATTACAGTGTGATTATCGGCACAACAGTGGTGGATGATTATTTAGAACGAATTTCCGTTTTGGTTCCTTGCTTAGAAAATGAATTTGTAGCCGGAGATTTAATAAGTATAAAACCTATAAAAGTACCTAAAAAAAATATTGTTTATCAATACCGGACTTTCCAAGATAAAGAAGGAAATGACGTAACTCAACTTTTTGCATCAGAATTCAGAGCAATTTGGGGCACTGTAAAAGAGGTTTTGTAAAATGGATAAAAAAGCAAACGACATAAAATTCGTAACATTAGCAACTTTTGATAATTTATGGACAGCAGAAGTCGTTAAAAATCGTTTGCTTCAAGAGGGATTTAACGTTCATATTATCAATTCGTTTGTTAATTATTCATTTGGTCCCACACTTTTGGAAGGCTACCGTTTGCAGGTTGAACAATCCCAGTTTTTGAAAGCTTTAAATATTTACAAAAATAGTTTGTCAGATTCGTAAAATGTTTATACTTTTGCGCACCGTTGACAAACCTCTGACGAGAATCGTGTATGTTTTTCAATTTAAATCATTTAAATTACCAAAATGGAGACTTTAGTAAAGTACGTACAAGACAAATTTGTAACTAAAAAAGATTTCCCAAAGTTTGCAAGTGGAGATACCGTTACTGTTTTTTATGAAATTTCAGAGGGTGGAAAAACCCGTACTCAGTTCTTTAAAGGTGTTGTAATTCAACGAAAAGGACAAGGAACTACCGAAACATTTACCATTCGTAAAATGAGCGGTGAAGTAGGAGTAGAAAGAATTTTCCCGGTTAATATGCCGGCTATTCAGAAAATTGAAGTAAATAAAAGAGGTAAAGTCAGAAGAGCAAGAATTTTCTACTTTAGAGACTTACGTGGAAAAAGAGCCCGTATTAAAGAAGCGTAAAAAGACAAAAAAATTGTATAATGAAACTCCTAAACCCAATCGGTTTGGGAGTTTTTTTTGAAAAAAAATCAAGAAATCATACCTTAGCCGAATGAGTGTAAAAGCAAAAAAGCACCTGGGACAGCATTTTCTTAAAGATATAAACATTGCCGAGCGTATTGCCAATGCTTTGAGTTGGGAAAATTACAATCAGGTTTTGGAAATAGGTCCGGGAATGGGTGTTTTGACTCAGTTCGTTCTTCAACAAAACAAACCAATTTCTGTAGTGGAAATCGACACCGAATCAGTACAGTATTTGAATAAACACTATCCGGAACTTACGGTTTATGCAGAGGATTTTTTGAAAATGGATTTAAACCAAAAATTCAAAGAATCCATTGCTGTTTTAGGGAATTTTCCATACAATATTTCTTCTCAGATAGTTTTTAAAGTTATTGAAAATCGTACTCAGATTCCGGAATTAGTCGGAATGTTTCAAAAAGAAGTAGCCGAACGAATTTGCTCAAAAGAAGGCTCAAAAGTATATGGAATTTTATCGGTTTTGACACAAGCTTATTACAAAGCGGAGTATTTATTTACCGTTTCAGAAAATGTGTTTAATCCGCCACCCAAAGTGAAATCAGGTGTTTTACGATTGAGACGTTACCGGGAAACCTTGGATGTGGATGAAAAAGTGTTTTTTCAATTGGTTAAAACTGCTTTTAATCAACGTAGAAAAACTTTGCGAAACGCACTGAAAAGTTTGAATACAATCCCAAAGGAGTTTGACGATAATTTACTTAACTTGCGGGCAGAACAACTAACAGTTGAACAATTTATTGAGTTAACACAAAAAATTACAGTATGCAATTAAAAATCGACAAAGAATTCCTTGCGGCTTTATCCGAAAGCATCAAAGAACAAAATTCCAAGCAAATTCTGGGAGTTTTGGACGATATGCACCCTGCGGATATTGCTGAATTTTTACCTGAATTAGAGGTAGAGGAACAGTCGTATTTAATTTCTTTGTTTGAAAATGAAGTAGCGGCCGCTGTGATTTTGGAGTTGGAAGAAGAAGACCGTAAACGTTTACTTCAACTGCTTTCACCTAAAGAAATTGCAGAAGGTTTCATTATAGAAATGGATACTGACGATGCGGTGGATGTAATCGGAGAGCTTTCAGAAGTTAAGCAAGATGAGGTTATTGCTCAATTAGAAGACAAAGAACACGCACAGGATATTGTGGATTTATTGCGTTATGATGATGACACAGCCGGTGGTTTGATGCGTAAAGAGTTTGTTAGTGTAAATGAGAATTGGAATGCACTCCGGGCTTTGCGGCAAATGTTGAGACAAGCCGAGGAAATGAAAGAAGTATATTCGATTTATGTGGTGGATGATGATAATGTTCTTTTGGGAATTCTAAGTTTAAAAAAACTATTGACAATCTCATCTACAACTCCTTTGGGCGAAGTCTATGATGAAAAAGTTCGTTATGTAAAAGTGACCGAGAAAGATGTGGATGTAGCCAATCAAATTCAAAAATATGACTTGATGGAAATTCCTGTCGTAGATGAATTAAAGCGATTACAAGGTGTTATTACGGTAGATGATGTGATTGATGTTTTGCGGGAAGAAGCGGATGAAAATTACCAATTAGCAGCAGGGATTACTCGGAATGTAGATGCAAGTGATACTATTCTGACGTTAACAAAAGCACGTTTACCATGGCTTTTAATCGGAATGTTTGGAGGTTTGGGAGCAGCGAGTATTATTCATGGATTTGAAGAAACATTGGCAACTTACACCGCCTTAATTTTATTTATTCCTTTGATTCAATCCACAGCCGGAAATGTTGGAATTCAATCTTCGGCTATTGTAGTGCAAGGATTGGCAAATGGTAGCATTAAAGGAAAAATATTAAATCGTTTGATAAAAGAATTTTTCTTAGGCTTGCTAAATGGTGTTGGAATTGCTTTGATTGTATTGATAATCAGTCATTTCTTTTTTCATACATCCTATTTAATTTCTTTAACTATTGTAACGGCTTTGATTACAGTGATTGTCAATGCGGCAGTAATTGGAACTTTTGTTCCGATTTTTTTAAGTAATCGGGGCATTGACCCGGCAGTTTCTACCGGCCCGTTTATCACTACGAGTAACGACATTTTGGGAATATTCATTTATTTTATGATTGCTAAATTGATTTTAGGAATTTAATCTATCGGAAAATGAAAAAAACATACCGTTCCAAAGTTTCTTATTTGCTTCTGTTATTTATTTTTTTATTATTCTATCTGCCTTTAATTGTTGAAGCAACAGAAACAGGCTTTCATCGGAATTTAGTTTTTTCGTTTAGCTTGTTATTTGTAATTTATGCTTTGGTTTTACATCTTTTTTTCTTTACGATTTATACAATTGAAGACAATCAGTTAAAAATAAAATGTGGATTTTTCACGTACAAACCCATTCCGATTTCAGCAATTAAATCCATTTCCAAAACTCGAAGTATTTTAGCTTCTCCGGCAGCTTCTTTTGACCGGATTGAGATAAAATACGGAAAATGGGACGAGATTATTCTTTCTCCTCAAAATAAATATGAATTTGCGAAAGATTTATGTGCAATTAATCCGGAAATTCAAAATTTGATGAAATAAATGTTTCCTTAGCTTGAATTGATTAGTTTATAATAGATTAGGGTTTAGGTTTGACTCATTTTCAAAGCTTGATTCGGTGTGATTTTCGAAATTAAATAGGAGGGAAGTATCAGCACTAACATAGAAATAAGGATAACCGCACTGTTTAAAATGAGAACCTGACTGATTTCTAAATGAACCGGAACGGCAGATAAATAATAATTCTCAGCCGGTAGTGTGATGATTTTAAAATATTTTTGAATTAATAACAAACCGATTCCTAAAATATTTCCAACGATTAAACCCGGAATCATGATGAAAACGGCATAATAGATGAAAATCATACGAATTCTCCAGTTAGCTGCACCTAAGGTTTTGAGCAGTCCGATAGAATGTGTGCGTTCTAAAATCAGAATTAACAAAACCATAATCATATTGATGACAACAACAACCATCATAATGAATAAAATCACAAAAATATTGGTATCGAAAACTTCAATCCAATCGTTAATCTGGCTAAAAGAGCCCGAAGCAGATTGTGCATAAAGTTTATAATCAATAGATTCATTTACTTTTTGAGTAACAACAGTTAAATTCTCAATATCTTTTGTGAAAATTTCAAAACTTCCAACAGTTGCTTCGTCCCATTTATTCAGCCGTTGCACTTGTTTAATGTCGCCAATCACAAAAATATCATCAAAATCTTTGATGTCAGTATTGTAAATTCCACTGATTTTAAACCGTCTGTAAACCGGTTTCCGGTTGTCTTGGATAAAATAAGTAATGAAAGTACTGTCGATGTCTAAATGCAGTTCATTTGCAATTTTTTGAGAAACTAAAGTTTCATTGGACAAACTGTCTTTCAAAATGGTTGGAAATTTTCCTTTTACCAAATAAGGCTGAAAACGTTTCACATCAAAATCAAGTCCAACACCTTTTAGAACAATTCCACTAAAATTTTCATTTGTTCGGATGATACCGTTTTTATTGGCAATTGCTTGAACATGTGTGATTTCCGGAATATTTTTGAAATTCGGATAAAAATTTTGATAAATAGAAATGGAATCCGAATTGAAAGATAAGTTACTGTTATACGGTTTTATAGTAATATGTCCGTTGAAATCTGCCAGCTTTTGTTTAATGCCCTTACGTGCGCCAATTCCGGTGGAAAGTGTAATTAAAGCAACTAAAACACCAATGGCTACGGCAATTTGACCAATGCGGATAATAGTGGCCGAAAGGTTATTTTTATTACTTTTACCAAATGCAATCTTTTTTGCAAACCACCAAGTGAAATTCAAATTTTTAAAATTTTAGTATGTGTAAAAAACTTTTCAAATATACATTAATTGCTTTATTTCTCTCTAATTTCTCCTATGCTCAGCATTTTTCTGATAAAATTTTAACAGGAGCCGAACAAGTCGATTTATATCTTCCGGAATTGGAGGGGAAAAGAGTAGGAGTCGTTACCAACCAAACGGGAATTGTAACTTATACACGACCAATAGATGTACTGCATGAAAAACAAATGGAAATGTTTACGGAAAGTATAATTGATTTTCTTCTCTATTACAACATACAAATAACTAAAATATTTTCGCCCGAACATGGCTTTCGTGGCGATGCGGATGCAGGTGAAACCGTAAAATCAGGAAAAGATGTTAAAACTGGATTGCCGATTGTTTCGCTTTATGGAAAAAACAAAAAACCAACTCAGGAGCAATATGCGGATTTAGATGTTATTTTATTTGATATTCAAGATGTTGGAGCACGATTTTATACCTATATTTCTACTTTGCATTATGTGATGGAAACCGCTGCCGAAGTGGGGAAAAAAGTCATTGTATTGGATCGACCAAATCCAAACGGACATTATGTGGACGGTCCGGTTTTGGATAAAAAATATAAATCTTTTGTGGGGATGCATCCGGTTCCAATTGTATATGGAATGACGATTGGTGAATATGCTTTGATGATAAACGGTGAAAAATGGCTGACAAACGGTATTCAATGTGATTTAACAGTGATTCCATTAAAAAATTACACACACGATACTCAGTATTCTTTACCGGTAAAACCGTCTCCGAATTTACCCAATGATAAATCGATTAACTTATATCCAAGTACTTGTTTTTTTGAAGCAATCAACGGAAGTGAAGGGCGAGGTACGGATAAGCCGTTTCAGGTATATGGTTCGCCTTATTTAAAAAATATGTCTTATCAGTTTGTGCCAAAACCAAATGTAGGAGCAAAAGAACCGAGATTTAACGGACAAGTTTGCTATGGAGAAGATTTGAGTGATACGCCGTTTTTGTCAGAAATTAAATTGGAATGGTTGATAAAAGCTTATCAAAATTATGAAGGAAAAGAGTCGTTTTGGATTAAAAATTCCGGAAAATTTTGGATAGATACATTGGCTGGAACCGATGAGTTAAGAAAGCAAATTGAACAAGGATTTTCAGAGGAAGAAATTAAAAAATCTTGGCAGGAAGAATTGGATAAATTCAAAAAAATAAGAGCAAAATACTTACTTTATAGATAAATTAATCATATAAATTGTAACGTTAAATAAAAACATATAAAAAATTGATATACAAGAATTTAATATTTGATTTAGATGGGACTTTGTGGGATGCTCGTTCATCGATTGTTGAAAACTGGAATAAGGTTTTAATTTCCCATAATTTATTAGAAAAACCTTTGAAACCAGAGGATATGAATCCGTATATGGGCTTGTTGGCGGATAAGGTTTTAATCGAATTGTTTCCCGGAATTCAAGAAGAAACCATTCAATCTATAATGCATGAAATCATTCAGAATGAAGCGAAACAAATCAAAGAAACAGGAGGTGTTTTATATGAGTCTGTCAAGGAAATTTTGCCACAATTAGCTGAAAATCACAAATTATTTATTGTCAGTAATTGCAATAAAGGTTATATTAATGCTTTTTTAGATTATTTCGGTTTTCATGATTATTTTCAAGATTTTGAGGAATACGGAAGAACCGGAAAACCTAAAGCTGAAAATATTCAATTGTTGATGAAACGAAATCAGTTAAAACCAACTGAATCAGTGTATATAGGTGATACTTTTACTGATTATCTGTCAGCAAAGGAAAATGATTTGGATTTTATTTTTTGTTTGTATGGATTTGGAAAATTGGAAGAAGAAAAGGTGAAAAAAATAAGACATTTCAGTCTTTTATTAAAATATTTAGTTTAAATTCATCCAAAATTCACTTTTTATATGATAAATTTCCATAAGCTATCCTTTATGAAAAGGCAGAGCATATTCCTTTTGAGTTTGCTCTTTTTCTCGTGTAATAAATACAAAATCAATGATTTATCAGAATTTAAATTAAAAGGAAAAATTAAAACCATTCAAGAGATTTCGTATGAAGCTTTGGAAAATAACGGACGGATTGAAGCCGGAAAACGTGCAAAACCGGCATGGAAAAAAGATACACAAAGAGTTTTTGATAAAAAAGGATTTTTAACAGAAGAAATCATTTACAAAACAGATGGTGATATTCGTTCAAAAAGTATCATAGAACATAAAAAAAATGAAATTTCGGAGACAAATTACACTGCATTTGAGGAAGTAATTTATACTCAATCAGCCCGTTTGAATGAAGTAGGTAAAGTCATTGAGAATGTTCGTTACAATGCTGATGGAGAGGAAGTCATAAAAAGAATTTATTTGTATGATGAGAAACTCAATTTAATTGAAGAACGGCAATATTTCAATCAAAGTAAAACACCAAGTGTGACCAATAAATATGTGTACGATGAAAAAGGAAATAAAATTGAAGAATATATGTACAATCCGTTGGGTGTTTTAATTGCAAAATGGCATTCTGATTATGATGAAAACGGAAGTTTAATTGAAGAAAATTATTTTTTCTCCGATGGAAGTTTGAGTGCTCAAGATGTGTATTCGTATAAATTGGACGAAAAAGGAAATTGGATTCAGCAAATTACCTTAACCAACGGAAAACCACGCTATATTGTTTTGCGTAATATTGAGTATTATGATTAAGTTTTTAAATTAATTCCTTTGTTTTAAAATACTTGATAATAGCACGCCGGATTAATAAACTTTGTTCATTGGCTTTTAAATCAGGAATTTTTTCTGTTAATTCAAATTGCGGCCAACCTTCACTATCAACACCTTTGTAACGGTAATATCCTAAAGGTTCCAATAAACGGCAGACGGCAATGTGCATTAAATTTAGTTTATCATCTTTCACGAATTTTCTTTTTCCTTGACCTAATTCTTGCACACCAATCAAAAATAATATTGTATCTAATTCCGGACGTTCGCCATCAGTAAAGTTTTTTATAAAAAACTGTTCTACTTTTTCCCATTCAATGGCTTCCGGTGATTTTTCTCTTTTCATGGCACAAAGATAAACAAGACTGTCGATTTTCAGTTATTTTTTGAGGTTTTGCAGATGAAGTTGAGTTTGAATGAATTCAAAAATTAAATCTTTCTGATTTGGCGAAAACCAATGAATAGAATCATCATTCCGGTACCAGGTTAATTGTCTTTTCGCATAGCGGCGACTGTTTTTCTTAATTTCTTCAACAGCAAATTCCAAATCGAATTTTCCGTCCAAATAATCAAAAATTTCCCGATAACCTACCGTTTGTAAACTGTTTAAATCTCGGTTTGGATAAAGTGATTGTACTTCTTCCAATAAACCTTCTTTCATCATTTTTTCAACTCTTGAATTAATACGTTCGTAGAGTTTTTCTCGTTCCATTTCCAAACCGATTTTTAGAATGGAAAATTCTCTTTTTACTGATTTATTCTTTCGAAAAGATGAAAAAGTTTTCCCTGTTCCCCGATAAATTTCTAAAGCCCGAATTAACCGAATTGGATTTTGTTTATCTACAATTTTATAATAATCCGGATCTACTTTTTTCAGTTCTTCTTGTAATTTTTCAATTCCAAATTCTTTAAACTCTTTGTTTAACTCATTTCGTATATTTAATTGTATTTCAGGAAACTCATCCAATCCTTCTGTAATGGATTTTTCAAAAAGTCCGGAACCGCCGACAAGAATAAGTGAAGAGTGAATCTGAAATAATTCGTTGATTTTTTTTAGGGCATCCCGTTCATAATCACCAACTGAATAAGTATCAAAAATACTTAAATGTTGAATAAAGTGATGAGGAACAGTTTGTAATTCTTCTGGACTTGGAACGGCTGTTCCGATTTTCATTTCTTTATAAAATTGTCGGGAATCACAAGAAATAATTTCGGTGGATAATCGCTGTGCCAAATCAACGGCAACTGCTGTTTTTCCAATTCCGGTTGGTCCGATTATGACAATTAAATTCTTGTTTTTTGACATGAAATCAGGAATAAATTTCCGGGTTATTTGGAACTAAGCTTTTTTGCCATTCTAAATAACGAATAGCTTCTTTTTTGAAGTATTTGAAAGCAAAAAATAAAATCATGGCATCATCGAAAAATAATCCGGGCAAAATATCCAAAGGTGAAATAACGTATAAAATAACCAAAGTTCCAATGAGTAGATTTCTTTTTTTTGGTTGGTATTTTCCTTTTATCCAATCAATAAATAAGAGGAAAATAGTACGGATAAACTCAAAAAAAGATAAATCTTTTGAGTTGGCTTTTTGAACGAATCCGGCAATTTTATAGAATTTAAAAAACTTCATTTTGAATTAAATTTTGATTGGTTTTGTCAAATAATGTTCCAATTTTATCTAACGAACAAATACCAGTTTTGTCTCGGTTGATAATTTTTCATCAAAAGCGTAGTTTTCTTCGTTGAAAAGCTTCACATCATCTAATTTTTTGATGTTATTTTCAGCACAATAACGTGCCATTAAGCCTCGTGCATATTTGAAGTAAACCATTACTTTTTTTAATTCTCCATTTTTAAAATCCAAGAAATCAACTTCGATTTTTGATGATTTTAATTTTTTATCATCCAAAACTTTTGAATATTCTACACTTGCTAAGTTCAATAAAACCTCATTTTTTTTCAAAAGTGAATTGGTATGTTCGGTCAAAGTTTCTTTCCAAAATTCGTATAGATTTTTAGTGGAATTAAGTGGAAGTTTTGTTCCCATTTCCAATCGATACAAACGAATTTTATCACTGGGTCGAAGAATTCCGTATAAACCGGAAAGAATAATTAAATTTTCATCTAAATATGTTTGTGCTTTCTCAGATAAAGTTTCGGCAGCCAAACCTTTATAAACTTCTCCGGTAAAGGCAAATAATGCAGGGCTGCTTTCTTTTGTCGTTGTTTTGGGTTTCCAGTTTAAGTTTCGTTCTACGTTTAATTCTGCTAAAGCGGGTGAAATGGACATTAGTTTTTCTAAATCTTTGGGTTTCAAAGTTTGTAACTTTTCCATTATGACTTCAGCTTGTGATAAAAATTTGGGCGAAGTAGATTTATTCCATTTTCCTTTTGAGTCTAAACTCATTAATTTGGCGGGTGATAATAAGATTTTCATTCTGTAAAGTTAAAACAAATCTTTAGTTTTGGGTTTTAAATTAATTCGAATGAAAAAATTACTTCAATTTTTGTTTTAATCTTTTCAAACTGCATTTTTTCGTAAACTTCTACGTTTGATACGATGCTTTTGATGGAATATCAAATAACAAAATCTAAGGAATATTATAAATAATCGTTAATATCTCCTTTTCCTTCTCTCAAAATCACGACTTCTTCACCACTTAAATCAATTACACTGGATGCTTTGTTATCGCCAATTCCGCTGTCGATGACCAAATCAACCAATTTATCAAATCGTTCAGCAATTAACTCAGGGTCAGTGGTGTATTCGATAATCTCGTCTTCATCATAAATCGAAGTAGAAGCAATTGGATTTCCTAATTTTTCCACAATCATTCTTGGAATCAGATGATCAGGAACTCGTATTCCGACTGTTTTTCGGTTTTTGTAAGTATGTGGTAAATTATTGGAAGCTTCCAATACAAATGTAAACGGTCCGGGTAAGGCACGTTTTAATAATTTAAAATGAGAATTTGAGATTTGACGGGTATAATAAGCTAAATGACTCAAATCATTGCAAACAAATGAAAACTGTGCTTTTTCGGGTTTAATTCCTTTGATTCGACATAATTTCTCCATCGCTTTGGGATGGGTAATGTCGCAACCTAAACCATAAACAGTATCAGAAGGATAAATAATTAATCCTCCGTTCTTCAATACTTCTACAATTTGCTCAATTGCTCGTTCGTGAGGATTTTCAGGATGAACTTTGATTAGTTTTGCCATAGTTTTCTGTTTTTTTCAAAATTACATAAAAATCATTGGTTGAAATGATTTTCCAAAAAAATAATTTTTGTGGGTAATACAAATTCAATTTTTTATCGATAATTTCTCTAAAATCCCTTTCCAACGGAATTTCCGGATAAATTTTCCTTCTTCAGGTGAAACCATTTTTTCATCGGATTTTAAAAAAGAAGAACAATAGGATTGTAAAATCGTAAAAATTAATTTTATACTTTTCTGATTTTTTCCTGCTTTTACTGCCGCAATAAAACTGATGATAAAACCATAATCCAAACGATAAAAAGCCTGACCTGTTTTTTTTCCGTGAATAGCTTTGTAAACACTTCCGGTAGGTTTTAATAATTTTACTTTTAAGTGGGGAATAACCTGAATTTCAAAACCATGAAAAAGAGCCAATAATTCATCAGCCGTATCCCAACCAATTGATTTTTTCAAACCTCCTATTTTTTCAAAACAAGCTTTTGAGTAAGATTTGAACGGCCCTCGAACTTGCTTTTTATTTCCGATTTTTTCTAAAACCCATTTCCCGTTTTTTTCGATATATGCCAATCCGCCACTAATTCCGGCTTTTGGATTTGAACGAAAAACCTGAGCAACTTCTTCAAAATAATTTTTAGGCAAAACAGTATCCGCATCTAATTTTACAATAAAATCCCAATCATTTTGTAATTGTTCAAAACCTTTATAAAATACATTGACAATTTTCTCTCCCGGTTCATGTTGTTGATTTTCAGTTGGTAAAGAGATTAATTTTATAAACGGATATTTTTGCACAAATTCTTCAGCAATCTGAGCGGTAGCATCAGTAGAACCATCGTTTACTATGATTATTTGTTCGGCTAAAAGTGTTTGATTTACAACAGAATATAGGTTTTCTCTTAAAAAATTCTCTTCATTTTTAACCGGTATGATGATGTTGTACTTCAAAATGGCTATTCTTTTATGAATCAAATTAAAGTTTACATTCCTTTTAACTGTCCTTCAATTTGTGCAATTTTTTCCAAGGCATCGGCTTCTTTTTTCTTTTCTGCATTTACAACTGCTTCCGGCGCACCGCTCACAAACTTTTCATTAGATAATTTTTTCCGAACTGAATTTAAAAATCCATATAAATACTCTTTTTCTTTTTCTAATTTTTCACGTTCAGCTTCTAAATCTACATTTTCTGAAACCGGAATTAGGAATTCAAAAATTCCGACACGGAATGAGAAACCTTTGTCTGGAAAGTTATCTGCAAACTGAATGGAAACATTTCCTAATTTTTCAATCAGTTCGGTATTTAGTTCGTTTCTTGAACTTTCAACAGTAAATAATTCTAATTTTTCTTTAGGAGAAATTCCTTTTTCATTGCGTATGGTGCGGATACCCGAAACCACTTCTGATGTAAAGTCAAATTGTTTCAGAATTTCCTGTCGGAAATTATCCGGTTTTGGATATTCTGAAATAATCAGAGCATTTTCAGGATTCCGTTCGCTCATTAATTGCCAAATTTCTTCCGTTAAAAATGGCATGAACGGATGTAAAATTTTCAAACAATTTCCCAAATATTCCAATGTTGTGTCATAAGTTGAACGGTCAATCGGTTTCCCGAATTCTGGTTTTACCGCTTCTAAATACCAAGAACAGAAATCGTCCCAAATCAGCTTATAAACCGACATTAACACATCTGAAATCCGGTATTTTTCATAATTGGATTCACTATCATTTAGTTCCGAATGGAATTTTGAATAAAACCATTCCATTGCGAATTTGTTTTCTTCCGGTGTTTTTAGATTTTCATCCACTTCCCATCCTTTTATCAACCGGAATGCATTCCAAATTTTATTGGCAAAATTTCGTCCTTGTACACATAAATCTTCATCAAAAGGCAAATCGTTTCCGGCAGGTGAAGAAAGTAACATTCCAACGCGTACACCATCAGCACCGTATTGCTTCATTAATTCAATCGGATCGGGTGAATTCCCTAAGGATTTAGACATTTTTCTTCCTTGTTTATCACGAACAATTCCGGTGTAATACACATTTTTAAAAGGAAATTCGTTGCGGTATTCATAGCCGGCAATAATCATCCTCGCCACCCAGAAAAACATAATTTCAGGTGCAGTTACCAAATCTTGTGTTGGATAATAATAATTAATTTCTTTATTTTCAGGTTCATTGATTCCGTTGAAAACTGAAATCGGCCATAACCACGAAGAAAACCAAGTATCCAAAGCATCTTCATCTTGATGCAAATCTTCTTCGGTCAAATGTAAATTTCTTTCTCTTTCAATGATTTGTAGAGCTTCTTGTTTATTCAGTGCCACTACAAAATCAGTTTGTCCATCGCCGTAATAAAATGCCGGAATCTGGTGTCCCCACCACAATTGACGGGAAATATTCCAATCGTGAACGTTTTCCATCCAATGTTTGTATGTGTTTTTGAATTTTGACGGATGAAATTGAATGGTATCATTCATTACATTTTCTAAAGCCGGTTGTGCTAATTCTTTCATTTTTAGAAACCATTGCACCGAAAGTTTTGGTTCGATAACTACTCCTGTTCTTTCAGAAGTTCCAACTTTATTGGTATAATTTTCTACTTTTTCAAGTAATCCTTTTTCTTCTAATTCGATTTCAATTTCTTTTCGGACTTTAAAACGATCTTTTCCGGCATAATGCAAAGCATGATGATTCAAAGTTGCATCGTCATTGATAGCATCGATGATTTCTAAATCATATTTTTTCCCTAATTCATAATCGTTAGTGTCATGTGCTGGCGTAACTTTTAAACAACCGGTTCCAAATTCAATATCAACGTATTCGTCTTCAATCACAGGAACAATCCGATTGACGATAGGAACGATTAAGTTTTTTCCTTTTAAATGAGAATAACGTTCATCGTTTGGATTGATACAAACAGCTGTGTCGCCAAAAATAGTTTCAGGGCGAGTAGTTGCTACAACTATATAATCTTCGGAATCTGAGTTTGTCGAAGATTC
>JAVFAE010000032.1:0-13463 GCA_034002605.1 Weeksellaceae bacterium
TAATGGGATTTGGACTAAATTCGGATGACATCCATACACCCAATGAAAATTACGGATTATTCAACTTTTATAAAGGAATAGAAACAATTCCGTATTTCTTTAAATATTACGTAGAAAGCGAAACTTAATATAAAAAAACGCCTCCGAAAGGAGGCATTTTTCAAGTATAACAACTGAAATTATATTCAGTCGGATTATTTTTTATCCGGTTTTGGTAATAAAACTTTTCGTGAAAGTTTCATTTTCTTCTTATCGTCATATCCTAAGAATTTCACCTGAATTTTATCTCCTAAGTTTAACGCTTCTTCTACCGTATTCAATCTTCTGTGTTCAATTTCGGAAATATGAACCAAACCTTCTACACCTTTAGAAATTTCAACAAAAGCACCAAATGGTTTGATGGATTTTACAACAGCATCGTAATTTGCTCCGATTTCAGGTACAAACGCAATTTGTCTTATACGCTCAATCGCCGCATCAATTTTCTCTTGGTCAACACCTGAAATTTCAACTCGGCCGTATTCTTCTGTTTCTTCAATAGCAATAACTGTATCGGTCTCTTTTTGTAATTCCTGAATGATTTTCCCACCCGGTCCGATTACGGCTCCGATGAATTCTTTTGGAATATTAATGATGATTAACTTCGGTGCATTTGGTTTTAATTGAGGTCTTGGTTCTGAAATGGTTTTCATCATTTCACCTAAAATATGCAAACGACCTTCTCTGGCTTGTTCCAATGCTTGTTCCATAATATCCATAGTCAATCCCTGAATTTTAATATCCATTTGACAAGCCGTAATTCCATCTTTAGTTCCGGTTACTTTAAAGTCCATATCGCCCAAATGGTCTTCATCTCCTAAAATATCGGAAAGAACTGTCCATTTTTTTGAATTTGAATCAGTGATTAACCCCATTGCAATTCCTGAAACCGGTTTTTTAATCGGAACTCCTCCATCCATTAAAGCTAAGGTTCCTGCACAAACAGTTGCCATGGAAGAAGAACCGTTGGATTCCAAAATATCAGAAACAATACGAACTGTATAGCCAAAATCGTCCGGTAAAGTATAAGACAAGGCTCTTTGCGCTAAATTCCCATGTCCGACTTCACGTCTTGAAGTTCCTCTTAACGGACGAGCTTCACCGGTTGAAAACGGTGGGAAATTATAATGTAAAAAGAAGGTTTCATCGTGTTGAGAAGCTACACTATCCACCATATTGGCATCTTTAGAAGACCCCAGAGTCAATGCAGTCAATGACTGAGTTTCACCTCTTGTAAAAACAGCAGAACCGTGTGTTCCCGGCAAATAATCAACTTCGCTCCAAATAGGACGAATCGTTTTTGGGTCGCGTCCATCCAAACGAATATTTTCATTCAAAATCATCTGACGCATGGCTTCTTTTTCTACATCGTGGTAATAAATTTTCACGAAAGGCGTTACTCGTTCTAATTCTTCCGGATTATTTTCATATTGTGCTAAAAATTCATTCAAAACTGCTTTGAATTTCTCAGCTCTTTCTTCCTTATTAGATGGATGAATAGCTACATCATATACCTTTTGATAACATTCTGCCCATACTTTTTCACGAATCGCTTCATCATGAATTTCGTGACTGTATTCTCTTTTCGGGAAAGATTTTCCTACTTTTTCGGCTAATCTTTCTTGTGCTTCTACTTGTTTTTTAATTTCTTCGTGCGCAAAAGAAATGGCTTCTAACATTTCTTTCTCTGAAATTTCTTTCATTTCACCTTCTACCATGACAATAGAAGATTTTGTTGCACCAACCATAATATCCAAATCGGCTTTTCTTAATTGTTCCAAACTTGGATTGACCATCAATTTACCGTCCAATCGGATTACTCTTACTTCGGACATCGGTCCATTAAATGGAATATCGGTAATGGCAATAGCTGCTGAAGCGGCTAATCCTGCTAAAGATTCCGGTAGAACTTCTTTGTCATACGAAATCAAAGAAATCATAACTTGAACTTCGGCATGAAAATCTTCCGGAAAAAGGGGACGCAAAACGCGATCCACCAAACGCATGGTCAAGATTTCTTCATCAGAAGGACGGGCTTCTCTTCTAAAAAAGTTTCCCGGAATTTTACCTCCTGCATAAAATTTTTCTCGATAATCTACTGTTAACGGAAGGAAATCTACTCCTTCATTGGCTTCTTTGTTAGCGACAACCGTTGCTAAAAGCATAGTATCGCCCATTCTTACTACAACAGAACCATCGGCTTGTTTTGCCAATTTCCCTGTTTCAATTGTGATTTCTCTACCATCTGATAGAGTAATCTTTTCTGTGATTGCTTGTGGAATCATCTCTTCTTGTTTTTTTAATTCGTCTCTGGTAAAACCGTTTGCTTTACCGGTATTTATAGTCTTTCTATAATTCTGTTTTTGTTTCAGGTTAAATGAACCTGAGTCCGAAACAAACAAAAAAAGGCAATCTTGCAATTGCCCTTTTTATTCTTTCTTGAATTAATTTATTTACGAATTCCAAGTTCTGCGATAATCGCACGGTATCTTTCGATGTCTTTGGCTTTCAAATAATCCAATAAACTTTTTCTTTTACCTACTAAGCGAACCAATGCTTTTTCTGTATTGAAGTCTTTTTTATTTTGCTTCAAATGCTCAGTTAAATGTTTGATTCTAAATGTAAATAAGGCGATTTGCCCTTCTGCAGTTCCGGTATCAGTTGCTGATTTACCGTGTTTTGCGAAAATTTCTTGTTTTGTTTCTTTTGTTAAATACATTCCAATATTGTTTTAAATGATTATTATGTATGCGGGTGCAAATGTACAATTATTTTTTATTCGGTAAAATATTTTTTTATTCTCTAAAATTAAAGCTTAAATATTCAAAAATTACTGTTCAATTACTTTCATTTAGGTAAATTTGCAATCAATTTAATAGAAAATGAAAAAAAATCCCGTTGTTTCCGGATTGCTTATTACCATAGGTATTACTGTGCTTTGTTATTTGGTTTATATTGTTTTTTTGGAAAAAAAAGACAGTTATTTAATCACCAATCCTTCAGAAGAATATCTCGAAGTGCAGATTGACGGACAAAAATACACTATTGCACCTCAGCAATACATTCCGATTCAGCTAAAAGGAGGCGAACACAGTTTACAATTTGATTTTGACGGAAAATCCACTGATACGGTTTTTATGGTTACAAGAGCTAATGCCGTTATCAATCCTACTCGCTCTGATTATTATGTTTTTATTCGTCCTTATGGTGGTGGAAGAAACGTTGATTCGCTTTTCACTTCACAAACTCTTACAATTGATGAACGGGTTTACAACGGAAACATTACCCACTACAACGACTTATATATTCAAGATTTTTATTATAATTTGGATCAAGATTACCCCAAAATGTTTTTGAAAAAAGGAGTTGAAGTTAATTTATCTAAAATTTTTAGTAAAAGCGACTTCAAACAGTTTTATTTTGAAAATTATGAGTAATCTCAGAAAAAAAATTGAGTTTTTTTCCTATTTTTGTTTTTCATTCGATGAAAGCCAGAATTCACATATACATTTACATTCTATCAGTGATGATTTTTCTATCGCCACTTTTAGCTTTTACGAATATTCAGGCTGAATATCAAGAAAGTCTAATGGAGGCTGATTGTTGTGTAGTAGATGCCGAAAGTCAAAAGGAACACTCTTGCTGTATGGATTCAGATGCCGAGCAACCTGTAAAAAAATGCAATGATAATCGTTGTCATCCCAGCATTTGTCATTTAACTCAAATCAGTGTGTTTTCATTTTATATGAATGACTATCAAACAGATGAGTTTTCAAGTTTTTATTTGAAAAAAACAAAATTTGATCACTACAAATCTTTAACTATTGAAAATTTAAGTGCTTCTTCCTGGAAGCCACCAAAATACATTTCTTAATTTTTTATTATCAAAAAGTCAAGCTTTTGACTTAAAAAAATTAGTGAAACAATTATAATTATAAGAAATGTATAAAAATTTAATTTTTCTATTCTTGTTGTTGCTAAGTGCGAATTTGGCTGCTCAGGAAACCATCAAAACTTTAAAAGTAAAAGGCAATTGCGGAATGTGTAAAGATCGCATAGAAGCTGCCGTAAGAGAACTTCCTTCGGCTCATGGCGAATGGAACGGAGAAAATGAAACGCTTACTGTTCATTTTTCCGAAAAAGAAACTTCTTTGGATGCCATAGCTAAAAACATTGCCAAAGTAGGGCACGACAATGAATTGTACAAAGCAAATGACACCGTTTATAAATCCTTGGCTAATTGCTGTTTGTACGACAGAGAAGATTTCACAAACGAAAGTTCCCAATCTTCTAATTCCAACTTAGAAACCCAAACTATTTTAGTTCGGGGAAATTGTGAACAATGTAAAGAACGAATTGAAACTGCTGTCAATAAATTTCCTTCAGCTCAAGGAATTTGGAACATTGGAAGCAAAGTTTTGACCGTTCAGTTTGACCCTAAAAAAACTTCATTTAAATCCATTATGAAAGAAGTTGCCAATGTGGGGCACGATAACGAATTATTTTTAGCAGACGAAACCACTTACAAATCATTAGAAACCTGTTGTTTATATAACCGTGAATTACCTTGGGATGAAATTGCATACAGCGAAGGAACACACGGATTTGATGAAGAACATTCTCATCCTCATTCCTCACAAACTGATTTATTTGCCGAATATGATGAAGTGGAAGATTTTGACGACTATTTGGACGATACCGTTGGTTTAGAAACCGTTACCATCACTACAAGTACTCCGGCTTCTGCTATGGATAAAAAATCAGTAGGTCTTCAACTTAATATTTCAGACAAAGAATTACTAAAAGCCGCTTGTTGTAATTTATCTGAAAGCTTTGAAACCAATGCCACAGTTGACGTTTCTTATTCCAATGCAGTTTCGGGAACCAAGCAATTGAAAATGTTAGGACTGGATCAAAAATATGTCTTACTGACCAAAGAATTATTACCCGAAATTCGAGGAATCTCTGCAGCTTATGGTATGAACTTCATTCCGGGGCGTTGGATTGAAGGAATTCAATTGGTAAAAGGAACCGGTTCTGTAACCAATGGCTATGAATCCATTGCCGGACACATTAATACAGAATTATATAAATCCGATACTAAGCCTAAAACCTCTTTGAATTTTTATGGTGATACCAGTACTCGTTTTGAAGGGAATTTTGTTCATAACAAAAGAATCAATGACAAATGGACACAATCAATTCTGTTGAGTGGAGCGGCTACCACAGAACGCCAAGACCATAATAATGACGGTTTTATGGATCAACCTATCGGGCGAGGTGTGAATTTAAGTTATTTATTGAATTTTAATGATTTACAACACTCAGGATTTACAACACATTTCGGATTAAATTATGTAAATGACCATCGATTAGGCGGACAAGTAGATTTTAATGAAAAGTACGACAAATTAGGAACTACAAATTACGGAATCGGAATTGATATTCAACGTTTTCAATTTTGGAACAAATCAGGTTATATTTTTCCATCGCGTCCTTATCAAAGTATCGGATGGATGAATCAATTTACTTATCACGAACAAGAAAGTTATTTTGGTCAAAAAACCTATGATGCAGAACAAAAAACTTTTTATTCTAATTTAATTTTTGAGAGTATTTTAGGAACTACCGAACATCGGTACAAAACCGGATTGAGTTTCTTGTACGACCGATACGATGAATTGTACAATTTCAATTCATTTAAACGAAATGAAACTGTTCCGGGAGTTTTCTTTGAATACACTTACGGTGGCGACAAACTAACCGTTGTTACCGGTGCCAGAGTAGATTTTCATAATTTAGCCGGAACACAGTTTACACCAAGAATTAATGTAAAATATGACATTACACCCAAAACCATTGTGCGAGCTTCCATTGGAAAAGGATTCAGAACTGCCAATATTTTTGCGGAAAGTCAGGCTTATTTAACTTCTAACCGGCAAATTCAAGTAATAGATGATGGAGGAAAAATTTATGGTTTAAAACCGGAAATTGCATGGAATTATGGCATTAGTTTACAACAAGAATTCATTTTTTTCAATCGGAGAAGTACAATTGTTGCCGATTTTTTCCGAACAGATTTTCAAGACCAAGTTGTGTTAGATTTAGATACTTCACCTCAACAAATTTTATTTTATAATTTGGATGGAAAATCTTATGCCAACAGTCTTCAGATTCAGTGGGATTTTCAGCTTTTCAGAAGATTGGATACCCGATTGGCTTATAAATTCTATGACACAAAAACCAATTATTTATCCGGAAGTAAGGAACTTCCTTTCACTTCACAACACAGAGGATTCTTGAATTTATCGTATGCTACTTTGCGTACTGCCAATGGACAACATTGGAGTTTTGACACAACTTTGCAATGGGTAGGAAAACAAAGATTACCCGATTCTTCTTCCAATCCTGTTGAATTTCAATCATCTGAGTATGGAAAATCATATTTTCTGTTAAATGCTCAGGTTTCTCGAAATTTCAATAAAAACATCCGTTTATACTTAGGTGGAGATAATTTGTTGAGCTATACACAAGACAACGCTATTGTAGATGTGAAAAATCCATTTGGAAATTATTTTGATGGTGGAATGGTATATGCTCCTGTAATGCCGGCTACAGTTTATCTGGGAATTGATATTGATTTTTAAAAGATAACTTTATATTTCTGAAAGAGGTGATTTCATTTGAAACACCTCTTTTATTTTATCATTGTTTTTGTATCTTTATAGCCTATTTTTAATACAAAAATCATGAAATACACTAGCATCATCGGTATCTTATTGATTGCAATTGGATTGATTTCTTCTTTTATCGGAAAAATTGAATTTGGAAATTTAATTACAGAACCTGAATTTGCTTTAGGACTTCTTTATGGAGGTGGATTCGGTTTATTGTCAGGCGGATTTTTAGGTTGGCTATACAAGAAACCTTATGCGAAAAAACAAACTGAAGAAACGCCACTCAATGATAAAACAACTGAAATTCAGTAAAATTTAATATAAAAAAACCGAAGTTTTTCAACTTCGGTTTTTTATTCAGATTAATCTTTTTTCTCTGTTCCGGACGAATACCTTGCTGCGCTTAGTTCTCTGGAAATTGCTGCACGTTCAAATTTAATTTTCCCAGCTCCGGTTTCCAAAATAACTGTTTCTCCCGATAATTCTATTACTTTTCCGTGAATTCCGGCGGTTGTAACAACCCAATCTCCTCTTTTTAATTCTTCTTGGTATTTCTTTTCTTGTTTTTGCTTTTTAAGGTTTGGGCGAATCATTAAAAAATACATGATTACGAACATCCCTCCAAATAACAATAAAGTGGACATACCTCCTCCTTCTTGTAAAAATATAACGGTTAAATCTTTCATTTTACTTTTATTGGGCCCCGTTTAGTTTGTTTGCAGTTGTAAGTTCAGTAGCTTCATTTGGCAAATTAGCTGTAAATGTCCAAACTTCTGAACCTTTTACCGTATTAGTGGTTAAAGTAACTGTTTTTTGTTGTCTTCCTTTTTGACTTCCAGCATCATAAGTAATTTTTATTGAATCCGTTTTTCCCGGAGCAATTGGTTCTTTTGGCCAAATTGGAACTGTACAACCACAAGATCCTACTGCTTTTTTAATAATCAAAGGAGATTTTCCTGTATTGGTGAATTTCACAAAATGATCCACTTTTGCAGCGGTCGGCAAATCACCAAAATCATACGTATCTTCATCAAATTTCAATTCTGCTGCAGTTTCAGGATCTACTACATTGGATGCTAATTCTTTCTTTTCATCTTCTGTGAAAAGTTGAGATGCTTTTTCTTTCTCACATGAAGCCATTGTAAAAACAGCTAAAATACCGCTTATAAAAATTGCTTTTTTCATTGTTACTAATTTTTTGTTGTTGTTTTTAAGGAGCTAAAATATAACTTTTTTTTGATTCTTTACACTATTCAGCAAATTCAACTTTAAATTTCTTTTAAAGAGCGATCCAAAATTCCATTGATAAATATCTTACTTTTCTCTGTGGAATAAACTTTGGCTAATTCAATATATTCGTCTAAACTTACTTTTGGCGGGATATTCGGGAAATAATATAATTCAGTCAATGCCATTTGCAAAAGAATCAAATCCAAAACAGCAATTCGGTCTAATTCCCAATTAACTGCTTTTTCATCAATTTTCGCACGGGTTTCATCAGAATAACGAAGTGTTCGCCGGAATAAATCAAGAGTAAATTCTCTGTCTTCGTCATCTTTATATACTTTGAACAATTTTAAATCTGCTCCACCTTTGGCTATAAATGACTTTAATGTCATCAAAACCATTGAGTTGGCAATATGAACATCATCTGCCCAATACAAATTTCTTTCTTCTAACCAATCGTGCAATTTTTCATTAGGTGCAATGATTTTTTTGAATATTTGAATGATGAAATTTTTATCATTTTCAAAACTTAAATTCGGATTTTGCATATATTCCAAATATTCCTCACTGGCTGTAATTTCTTTGAAAATTGAATTAGGATAAACATCTAACTTATCCCAAGTCAATTGCTTATTTTTTTCAGAATAAGCATTCAATTCTTCATTTTCCTCTAAAATCTTAAAAATCTTATTGTTAACGAACTTTAAATTGGGATTTATATCGTCTTCAGTTTTAAGAATTTTATTTCGTGCGACTTCAATTCTCTGTTCGGCAATTTCTTTTTGAAATTTCAATAAATTTAGAAGATAAATGTATAAATCATAAATTTCATCAATTCCTTTCAACATATTTTGTTCAATGAGTCTTTCATTTGCTCCTTCTCCAATGGTTTTCCATGCATAAACAGCCTGCATCACCTTTTCCCGAAGTTGTCTTCTTCCTAACATAAATTTCAAAAAGTTAAATCACTTAAAAACGACTGCAAAGGTAGGTAAAAAGACGTAAATTTGCGGAGTGAAAGAACTACAATCTTTAAATAAATTTCTTTGGAAATACCGCTGGCAGTTATCCGGTGGATTTGTTTTAGTTATAGTTTCCAACTTTATTTCAGTTTATTCCATTGGTTATGTGGGAAGTGCCGTAAATGAAATAGAAAAAATTCTCATCCAATTTCAATCGGATGAAGTCAGCAATTTGAGTGAAATAAAAAGAAATCTCATGCAAGTTGCTCTTTTATTTATTGGATTAAAAATCATTTCCGGCTTATTTTCCGTAGGAGTTCGTTTGATGATTATCGCAACTTCCCGGCACATTGAGTATGATTTGAAAAATGAAATTTATACTCACTATCAAAATTTATCACTTTCTTTTTACAAAAAAAACAAAACCGGAGATTTGATGAACCGCATCACAGAAGATGTTGCTTATGTGAGACAATATTTAGGTCCGGGCATCATGTACCCGATGGATTTAATTTCAAGAGCAAGCATCATTCTTGTTTTTATGATTAGCATTGATCCTTTGATGACGCTTTACACTTTAGGCCCTTTACCCATTTTATCTTTTTTAATTTATAAAGTAACCTCCGTCATTAATCGAAAAAGTAAAGATGTTCAAAAACAACAATCTGTTATTTCCTCTACCGTTCAAGATACTTTTTCTGGAATTCGTGTAATTAAATCTTTCAATATAGAAGATTCCACCAAAAAACAATACGAAAAAGAAGCCGGATTTTATGAGAAAAAAGCCCTTTCTCTGGCACAAATCGAAGCTTTCTTTTCCCCTTTAATGATTTTAATTGTAGGAATCAGTAATTTATTAATTCTTTATTTGGGCGGCATTCGTTATTTTGAAGGGAAATTAAATATTGGAGTCATTGCCCAATATTTTATGTATTTAAATATGTTAATTTGGCCTTTCACTTCCTTAGGTTATGTTACCATGCTCATTCAGCGAGCTGAAGCTTCTATGGCACGAATCAATGAGTTTTTAAAACAAAAACCTGAAATTCAAAATTCAGTAGAAGAAGTTTCTGAAATCAACGGAAAGATTGAATTTAGAAATGTGAGTTATACGTATCAAAATACCGGAATTCAAGCATTAAAAAATGTTTCTTTTACTTTAGAAAAAGGAAAATCATTAGCCATTATGGGTAAAACCGGCTCAGGGAAATCAACCATCGTTTTGCTTCTTGCCAGAATGCTGAAACCAACAGAAGGTCAAATTTTAATTGATGATATTCCGTATGAAAACTTGAATTTAGATTCTTTACGTGATGCGATTGGCTTTGTGCCGCAAGAAGCTTTCCTTTTTTCAGACAGTATTGCGAATAATATTTTATTAGGTGCAAAATCCAATAAAAATTTAGATGATGTAAAAAAATATGCTAAAAAAGCGGCTGTTCACAATAATATAGAGGAATTCAACGAACAATACGATACTATTTTGGGAGAACGAGGCGTTACTTTATCAGGTGGACAAAAACAACGAATTTCCATTGCGAGAGCTTTAATAAAAGAACCTGAAATTTTAGTGTTTGACGATAGTTTATCGGCAGTTGATACTGAAACAGAAGAAGAAATTCTACAAAACTTAAAGTCGGAAATGAACAAAAAAACGACCTTAATCATCACACATCGTATTTCTTCTGCTAAAAATGCCGATTTTATTTTGGTATTGAATGAAGGTGAAATACTCGAATGGGGAACGCACAATGAATTAATCGCTAAGGAAAATCTTTATTATTCTCTTGTCAAAAATCAATTGGCTGAGATTGAAAACCCTTAAAATATTGCAATAAACCACTATTGTTTCAAGAAAACCTATCTTATTTCATCAAAAAATAAACGCTAAACATTTTTATCCCATAAGCTTAAACAGCTTTTTCTTTTTAAAAGCAAAAGATTTTTTCACAAGACTTGTCTATTCCTATTTTTTTTATAGATTTGTTAGCAAAGTATTAACACTTCTTAATTAACATAATGATGAATGAAAATGACAACCTTGAACGAGTAGAAAACGATGGTGTTTATTCAAAAGTTCTTAGAGCCGGCAGAAGGACTTATTTTTTTGATGTGAGAGAAACCCGTGCCGGTGACTACTATCTAACCATTACAGAAAGCAAAAAAAATGTCAATGATGATGGTTCTTTTTTTTACAAAAAACACAAAATCTATTTATACAAAGAAGATTTTGAAAGTTTCAGAGAAATTTTAAATGAAACAACTTCTTTTGTTGTCAACGAAAAGGGAGAAGAAGTAATTTCTGAACGCCATCAAAAGGATTATGACATTCATTCAGATTATTCTTCAGAGGATTTATCCAATGCAAGCAATGGCACAACAGAATCATTTACTGATATTAATTTTGATGATATTTAAAATTAGAAAGTAATAAATTTTGAAAAATTAGAAACCATCCTGAAAAAGATGGTTTTTTTATTCAAAAAAAAGACTGATAATCAATGATTACCAGTCTTTTGTACCCCAGACGGGACTTGAACCCGTACGGACATATTGTCCACAGGATTTTAAGTCCTGCGTGTCTACCAATTCCACCACCAGGGCGGGTATTTTCATTATTTCAAAGTTGAGCGAGAAACGGGACTCGAACCCGCGACCCCGACCTTGGCAAGGTCGTGCTCTACCAGCTGAGCTATTCTCGCATTAGGGAGGCAAATATACTGATTCCCTTTCTTTAAAAACAAATATTTTTAATTTTTTCTTTTACTTTTTTATACTGCTAAGGGATTCAATAAGTTAATCGATTCAGTCAGGCGGTTTTTCAGCATTTTCCGATGAACAATCATATCAACAAAACCTTTTTCCAACAGAAATTCAGAAGTCTGAAAGCCTTCCGGCAAATCACGACCGATGGTTTCTTTAATTACTCTTGGTCCGGCAAAACCAATTAAAGCACCCGGTTCTGCCACAACCAAATCACCAATTGATGCAAAAGAAGCGGTTACGCCTCCGTAGGTCGGATTGGTTAAAACTGAAATATAAGGCACTTTTGCATTGGACAATTGGGTTAGTTTTGCTTCTACTTTTGCCATCTGCATCAACGAAATAGCTGCTTCCATCATACGAGCTCCTCCCGATTGAGAAATTAAAATATAGGGTGATTTTTTCTGAATGGCATAATCTATTGCTCGACAAATTTTTTCTCCCATCGCTGAGCCCAATGAACCACCGATAAATTTAAAATCCATACAACTGACAACAACTTCTCTTCCGTTCATTTTTCCGGTAGCTGTACGAATAGCATCATCCAATCCGGTTTTCTTTTTAACTTCTTTTAAGCGATCTTTGTATTTTTTAGTATCTTCCCATTTTAATGGGTCTTTACTTTCTACTTTAGTATCTCTTTCTTTGAATTTTGCTTCATCAAAAAGTATTTCAAAATATTCCTGACTTCCAATTTGTACGTGAAAATCATCTTCCGGACTCACATACATATTGGCTTTCAACTCATCTGTTTCCACCACTTTTCCACTCGGCGATTTGTACCAAAGTCCTTCCGGAACTTCTTTTTTATGCTCTGTTGTGATGTTTTTTTTTGTTCGTCTAAACCAAGCCATTTTATCTTCTTTTTCGTTTTCTGAATCTATTTTATGCCAATCTTCCCACATTGTTTAAATCTTCGAATGCTGTAATCAATCTGTTTTTAAAACTGTTTTCTCCACTTCGTATCCAAACACGCGGGTCATAGAATTTTTTATTGGGTTTGTCTTTTCCTTCCGGATTTCCAATTTGAGATTGTAAATAATCTTTTTTGTCATCAAAATATTTTCTGACACCTTCCATATAAGCAAACTGCAAATCAGTATCGATGTTCATTTTGATTACACCATAACTGATGGCTTCCCGAATTTCCTCCAAAGAAGAACCGGATCCTCCATGAAATACAAAATCTATCGGTTTAGATGCTGTTTTAAATTTTTCCTGAATATATTTCTGTGATTTATCTAAAATTTTAGGAGTTAACACCACATTTCCAGGCTTATAAACTCCATGAACATTTCCGAATGCCGCAGCAACCCAAAAATTATCATTCACACTTTTTAATTGTTCATATACATAAGCCACTTCTTCGGGTTGTGTATAAAGTAAACTATTATCAACCGAAGTATTATCCACTCCATCTTCTTCTCCACCGGTAATTCCCAATTCAATTTCCAATGTAATGCCTACTTTGCTCATTCTTTCTAAATAGCGTTTAGAAATTTCCATGTTTTCCTCCAAAGGTTCTTCGGATAAATCCAACATGTGTGAACTGAACAATGTTTTTCCTGTTTTTTTGTAAAAATCTTCATTGGCATCCATCACACCATCAATCCAAGGTAAAAGTTTTTTTGCACAATGGTCAGTATGTAGAATAACTGTAGCACCGTAAGCTTCTGCCAAAGTGTGACTATGCAAAGCTCCGGCTACTGAGCCGTTGATAGCGGCAAATTGATTTTCATTTTTTACACTGTTTCCGGCAGTGTTTACCGCACCTCCATTGGTATAGTGAATAAGA